>JAADDU010000064.1 GCA_013153755.1 Campylobacterota bacterium
TCTGATTTATCAAAATATAAAGTTTCTTGCGCAAACATAACTTTTTCTCTAAAAAATTGTTCATTATCTCTTTCATATTTAAAAGATTTTTGTACAAAATGGAGTATAAAGTTAATCGCATCTGTAGCTTTTTTACCATCTACATAGATTTTTAAACTTTTTACGATGGAATCATAGGTCACTTCATCTAAAGGTGCATTAAAATATGTTTTGTAATCTGCTTGTGGATATGTTGACATAAAATCTATCAGATTTTGATTGTATTCTAGATTTATTGTGTATGTTTTAGCATATTCTTTAAATTTTATCTCTTTTTGTTTTAAATCTAATGCAAATTTTGGAATCTTTTGCATAGATAAATCTAACTCTTTGTGTGCATTTGGATAATTTTGTTCATAAGAGTATAAACGACCAAGTCTTCCTTTTGCGTACTTAGAAACAACATAGTATTTTTTATTTGAAAAAGTATATGATGGGGTAGAATATATGATTTTTTTAGAATAAAAAAGTAAAACAGTATGTCTCTGAGATAAGCCAATCTTTGTTGCATATCCAAGTTTATTAAAGATAAACCAACTAAAAAGATTTGCATCATCTTGATTTTGATATATAGTTTTAGACAACTTTGTTACAAGTTTATAAACACCCCAATCATTGAGTTGCATCTCTATACAAAGCCTTTTTAGCCCAGATACTACATCCTCATACTCACTAGATGCAGCGATATTGAAAAAATTTAATATACCCCGTTTATCTTGTGGATAAAATCTAGTATTTCTTAATTTTTTATCTATATTAAAACCTACTTGTGAGCCAAAAAAGTCAAAGTTTATATCTTTTTGTACTTTTTTATTAACAATTTTTTTCTTTATAATGATTTTTTTCTTAGTAGTATCATCTTTTATTGTTATTCTAGGTCCTAAACTTTTAACCTGTTTTATCTTTGTGGGTATTATCTCTTTTGGTTTTGATTTTTCATATAATGGTTTTGAAGCTTTTTTTTCATACTCTTGCCACTGAGCTTTTAAGTATGTGTTAAAAGCATTATCTTTTTCATCTTTATAAGTGGAAAATGACTTAGTTTGTAGTCTTTTAAAATTCTCAAAATTAGATGCACTAAGAGTTGAGAAGCTTAGTAAAAAAACTAAGCTAAAAAGGCCAAACTGATTGTATGATTTTTGTTCCCCATCCTTGTTTTGTTGCATGGTCTATATCTCCTTGAGTTTTATAAAGTATCTTTGCATCACTAATTTGTGAAGAGTCTATCTTGTTATATTGGTCTATGTCATAAGGTCTTATAACCCCTGTTATCTGCATAAGCTGTTTTTGTGAATTTATCATAATCTCTCTTCTTCCTGAGATAAAATAATTTCCATTTTTTAGAATTTTTACTATTCTTGCTGATATAGTTGTAGTAAAAGAAGCATTATTGGTTACACTACCCTGCCCTTTAAATGAACTTGTTGATTTTGTTTTAAAGCCTATGTTTGAGATGCCATTTAATTTATTTGCTATACTACTAACTGCTCCACTATCACCATCTGCAACAAAAGTTCCACCACCTAAGTCACTATTATCAGAACCACTTAACTGTTTTGCAGCATTATTTGAGCTATTTGCTTTTTCAGATATAACAACTCTCACTATATCATTTACATGCATAGCTTTATGGTCAGAAAACAAAGGATTATCCCCTTGTCCAAATATACTACCTGTTGCTACATAGTCATGTTTTTCTTCAAGTGCAGGCATCTGTTCTACATAAGTTGGTGGTTCAAAATCTATCTCAGGGTCTGTTAAAGAAGCTGTACAACCAGATATAAATATGCCAAGAAAGATAGCTAAAGTAATTTGAAAGATTGGTTTTATCATAGTTGTCTCTTGCTTTTTAGATATAATTATAGCAAAAATAGTTCCAAAGGAAATTATATGAGTTTAAGAGAAAAGATAAATCAAGATGTAAAAGATGCTATGAAAGCAAAAGATACAAAAAAAAGAGATGCTCTTCGCCTTTTAACTAGTGCTTTTAAGCAGATAGAAGTAGATGAGAGAAAAGAATTAACTGATGAAGATGTTATAAAAATTATAAAAACTCAAGTAAAAAGAAGAGTAGATGCAGCATCACAATACAAAGACGCGAATCGTGAAGATTTGATGCAAATAGAACTAGATGAGATAGCTATATACACACCTTACCTACCAGCTCAACTAAGTGATAAAGATTTAGAAAATGCTATAAAAAACATCATATCAAAAGTTGGTGCATCTACTATGAAAGATATGGGTAAAGTGATGGGACTAGCTACAAAAGAGCTAGGTTCACAAGCTGATGGAAAAAGAATCAGTGATTGTGTTAAGAAATCACTTTCTTAATCGTTTCATATATACCCTTCATAAAACTCGCTCTCTTCATTTTTGTAGGGAGTGGACGACAAGCACTCATAACACCATATCCTAAGCGTGCTAGCAAGATACCATTTGTAACACCCTGACCTGCTGAAAAAGAAACTTTAGAAACTAAACCTGACTCTGTTGCAGAATTTAAGTACTCACTACCAAGCTCAGCTACACCTGCAAAAAACACATTAAAAGCACCCTTTTTTAGTAGCAAAATCGTTGTAAAAAACCCAGGTCTATACCCATATAATGCAGCTATATCTTTTGTAAGTAAAAAACTTCTCCATACTATAATAGCACTATCTAAAAGAGCTAAAGGGGAGATAGCCGTTGAGATAGCTGCTTGTGTAGATGCTACTTTTATTTTATTTTTCACTTTCGCATCTATGATACTTACCACTTTATCATCCAAATCTTTATATATTTGAACATAATCTTGAGAAGATGATATACTAGCTTGTAAAACTTTTACTTGAAGTTTTAGTTTTTCATCTTCACTCTTCATATACCTAGCTAAAAGTTTTAAAGTAGGTTTTAGTATCTGCTTATTTGGTGCTTTTTGTTGTTTTATATAAAAATCTTTTATCTTTTGTACACTTTTTATCTTTTTTAGTTCTCTATAATATTTATATGCACTTAAAAATAAACTAAATGATAAACAAACAAGTGCAAATAGATAAATACCATCAAGTATAGAGTTTGAAAGATACAAATCTTGTATAGTTTTCACTGCATCTAACACAACTACCACAAAAGTAAATACTATAGATATGATTAGCACCCCTTTTAGTGAACCTAAAAAGTTTATGAATTTTAAAACAAATCCCTCTTGTTTTTTATAAAGTATCTCTGCCTCATAAGTTTCTACTTCTTTACCACCCTTTGCTTCATCTACAAATGGCTCAACCCTCTCTTTTTGGTTTGATACCTCTGCATCTACTACTTTAGTAAATGGTTTTATACTCATAATAAATCTCCTAGTAATTTCTCTATCAGTTTATCCATATTTATATGTTCTAATGACTCATCTTCTTTATAAGTTCTTTTAGGTGGTAAAAAACTTTTATAACCATAATTCTCTACCTGCCAACTATCTATACTTGGAAACTTTGATGGCATCTCTCCAGGATATAAATCGTGCATAAGTTTGTCTTCTTGTAGTATACCTCTTATAAAAGAGAGCATCATTCCATCATACTTTTTTTCTATGGTTATAGTAGATTTTAATGCAGATAATATCTGTGTATCTGTTTGTATATGTGATATATCCATATCTCTTCTTAGCTCATTAACCATATCTTCTAAAAGTAAACTAAAATTCGCATGTTGTGATGCTGCTACTTGGTCTGCTTTTGTAGCGATAAATATAACTTTTTTTATAGATGGACTAAACCATTGTGAAAAAAAGTTTTTATGTTTGTGGTCATATAGATGTAACATACTTTTAAGACCAGCTTTCATATCTGCATAACAATCATAACCATTCTGTAAAGCTTCAACTACATCTACAAGTAAAACTTGTCTATCAAACCCTTTAAAATGCTCCAAATGTATCTCTTTTACTACATCATTTACATACTTATTATACCTTTTTTCAAAAACTTTCTTCAACTCTTTAGAAGTATTTTTCAGAGGGATAGGAGCAAAAACTAAGATAGGGTCATTTGCTAAGTCTGATGGCATTATAAAACGCCCAGGTGTTAGTTGTGAATAATGATTTTTCTTAAGGTGTACCATAAGTTCTTTATACTCTTCATGAAGTTTTTGCTCAATTTTTGAGCCTTTATGTACTGCATCTAAAGAGTTTATGGTTTTTAAGTATGCTCTTGCTAAATCATCATCAACACCATTTAACCATTCTATGGTTTTGTTACTCCACTGCTCATAATCTAACTTTAAAAGCGTAAGGTCAAGTAGCCATTCACCAGGGTAATCTATGAGTTCTACACTAAAAGTTGAGTTACTCATAAAAGGAAAATGACTTTTACTTTCAAATTCTAAAACAGTATGAGAAATCTCATCTGTACCATCTGGCCAACTATGGTTTTGTTTAAGTCTATCTATAAGAGTATAATAATCAAATCTTTTAGCATGTTTAGTAGGTGGTTTTATAGTCACTTTAAATGGTTGTAAAGATGAAGTGATACTAAGTAATTTATCTTGATATAAGAGTTGATCTATAAGTGAGGTTATAAAAACTGTTTTACCAGACCTACTTAAACCTGTTATAGCTATCTTAATCTTAGTTGATGGCAAAGATATCTGTTCACCTATCTCTTTGAGTGTATCTACAGGAAATGTTATAACTTTTTTTAAAATTGTTCTTTTCAAAACTATACCTCTATAAAATTGTATGATATTGTACTATAAATAAAAAACTCAACAACCTTCCTAAAAAAATGACAAAATGCAAGATTTTTAAAATTTAAAATAAAATTCAACTATACTTACATAAGAACTATAAACAAAGGCAGATACGATGGCTAAGAAAAAAGTACTATTTGAGTGCCAGCATTGTGGATTTACTACACCAAAATGGATGGGTAAATGTACAAACTGTGGTGCTTGGGATTCTTTTATGGAGTTAAATGAGCATCAACAAGAGGTTGTAAAGAAAACAAAAAGCACATCAAGCACTGCATCTAAAGCTTTAAGCATAAATGATATAGAGGAGCAAGAGGTATTTAGATTTTCTTCATTAGATGCAGAACTTGATGGTGTTTTAGGTGGTGGCATAGTACCAGGCTCACTTACACTCATAGGGGGAAGTCCTGGTGTTGGTAAATCTACCCTACTTTTAAAAGTAGCCTCAAACATAGCCTCAACAGATAAAAATGTACTATATGTAACAGGGGAAGAATCTGCATCTCAGATAAAACTTCGCTCAAACAGGTTAGGCTCAAATATAGATAAACTTTACTTACTAAGTGAGATAAGATTAGAGCAGATTTTAGTAGAGCTTGAGCATAGAAAGTATGATTTTCTCATCATAGATTCTATCCAAACCATATACTCTGAAAATATCACTTCAGCACCAGGGTCAGTCACTCAAGTTAGACAAATCACTTTTGAGCTTATGAGGATAGCAAAAGACAAAGATATAGCTATATTTATCATAGGGCATATCACAAAAGAGGGTTCTATTGCTGGTCCTAGAGTGCTTGAACATATGGTAGATACTGTTTTATATTTTGAGGGAGATTCTTCACAAGAATTAAGAATACTTAGAGGTTTTAAAAATCGTTTTGGACCTACGAGTGAGATAGGTGTTTTTGAGATGCGTAGTGAAGGTCTTGTATCTGCTACAGATATATCTTCTCGTTTTTTTAACAAAAATTCCCAGCAAGCAGGTTCTGCTCTTACTGTTGTGATGGAAGGTAGTCGTCCCATCATTTTAGAGGTTCAAGCCCTTGTTTCAGAATCACACACACCGAACTCAAAAAGACAAGCAACAGGTTTTGATAACAACAGATTAAATATGCTCTTAGCCCTTTTGGAGCGAAAACTAGAGATTCCATTATCTGGATATGATGTTTTTATAAATATCACAGGTGGTATAAAGATAACAGAAACTAGTGCAGACCTTGCCATACTAGCAGCAATTTTAAGTAGTTTTAGAGATAGAATTATCTCTAAAGAGACTATATTTATAGGAGAAGTTTCTCTTGTCGGAGATGTAAGAGAGGTTTACGCTCTTGATATAAGACTAAAAGAAGCAAAAATGCAAAAAATAACCAAAGCATTAGTACCTAAAAAACCACTAGAAAAATGTGGGATTAAAACATTTATAGTTGATGAAGTCACAAAACTCTTAGAATGGTACTAATTTAATCACTTTTAAAAGTTTTTTTACTATATAATAGGACAAATATAATTTTATAAAGGATTTGTATGATAGATGCCGAGTTTAGAAGTGAAGAAAGATTTTCAAGATTATCACTAGCCTATAAGGGTAAAGAGGAAAAAGAGAAAGTAGCTAAATGTATAGATGATATGATAAGCAAATACACCATGAAACCAGAAATACATACAACTTCAATCTCACAAGGTAGAGAAGTACTTGTTATAGAGTACCATGATGATGTAGATAGAGAAGCTGGTATTATTTTTGAAGATATCATAAAAACTTTAGACATAAAAGAGTGTAGTTAACCTAAATTAGGAGATATAAAGATGAATATGGAAGAATATGCACAAGGTAACGAACTTTTTAGGTCTTATTTTAAAAAAAACAAAGAATCACTTCTAAATCTAGTAAAAAGTGGACAATCTCCAAAAGCTCTTTTTATAGGATGTTCAGATTCTAGAGTTATTCCAGACCTTATCGTACAATCTGACCCTGGAGATTTATTTGTTATCAGAAATGTTGGTAACTTTGTTCCCCAATACAAACCAGATGAAGATTTTCATGCTACTGCAACAGGTATAGAGTATGCTGTTAGTATCTTAGAAGTACAAGAGATAATCATCTGTGGACATACACATTGTGGTGCATGTAAATGTTTATATGAAGACATAAATGACCCCTCACTTATACATACTAAAAAGTGGCTAGAACTAGGTGAAAGTGCTAAAACATCTGCCATACTTAGTTTGGGTGTCAATGCACCAAAAGAGGAACTTTTAAGATTAACTGAGAAATTATCTATTATAAAACAGATAGAAAACATCTTAACTTACCCTGTTGTAAAAAAGCGTTTTGAAGATGGCTCTTTAGCTATACATGGTTGGTATTATGATATGGAAACAGGTACTATAGACTACTATAATGCTGAAAACTATGAATTTTTACCACTCAGAGATTTAGCAAATACAGAAGAATAGTTAAGATATATTTTATAAATTTTGATATACTAACATAAAATTATTTTATTTTAAGGGAAAATAGATGGCTGAAGAAGAAACTGTAGAAGAAGAAAGTGTACCAAAAGAGAAAAAATCAAGTAATATGTTGATGATAATCATCATCGTTGTTTTAATCCTTATCATTATAGGTGGTGCAGTAGTGGCTTTTCTTTTAATGGGAGATGATGAGATAGATGCAACTCAAACACCACCCCCACAAGTTAAAGAGGTAAGTACCTCAAAACAAAAAAGAAGTAGTTCTTCAAGTAACTACAATTCTTCACGAAAACTCAGTGATATAGGTATCTTATATCCACTTGATACTTTTACAGTAAATCTTAAAAGTGATTCTGGTCGTCGTTACTTAAAAGTAACAATGTCTTTAGAACTTGAAGGGGAAGAACTAAGTTTAGAATTAGATGCTAAATCTGCTGTACTAAGAGACAGAATCATACGCATACTAACTTCAAAATCATTAGAAGAGATTTCATCTAAAAAAGGTAAGCAAAAAGTAAGTGACCAAATTCAAGAAACACTAAATGCAATGCTAACTGATGGAAGTATAAGAGGTATCTACTTTACGGAATTTGTGATTCAGTAGGCTAATTAAGACAAGAGTTCACATGAAAATACTTAGATAGTGGTTTTTATGAGCCACTACCTTATATACTTTAAATTTAAACTAACAAAACATATAGACTTTTTACATATTTATTCAACATTGATTTATATCATTAACTTTCTCACATACATAAGATACAATAAACAAATTTTATCAGCTTAAATATACTTAAAAAAAAAGGAATAAACATGCATCCAAGTTTAACAAAAGCTAAGATTTTTACAACATTAGCTTTGATTATTTTAACATTCTCTTTCACTCTACCTATGATTGCTTTTCATGGGAGTATGAACAAAATCAGTGAGGGAAAAGGCGATGAAGTATCATCTTTAAGTAAATCTGTTTGGAATCTTTACAACCAAGGCAGATATAAAAGTGTTACGACAGATAAAGAAGCACACAATAACTTAGAAAAGATGATAGAATCTCAAGCAGAAATAGGCATGGCATCTTTACCTATATGGGCAGTTTCACTTGAAGCTCCAAACTATCCAAAAGCTGCCTTTCCAGAGGGAATTCCTGTGTTTTTTCACTTTGATGGTTATAGTGGAGAAGTGCATGAAATGAATACAATCAACCACTACGTTGGAATGGATCCTATGTGGGTTGGTGGTCATTTTGAAAGAGCTATAGGTATTTATGCACTTTTAGCACTATCATTAGGTATGATATATTTTATGGCATATAACAATAAATATCTATCATATATCATGCTTGTTCCAGCTTCTCTTCCGTTACTATTTATAGCAGATTATTCCTATTGGCTTTATTGGTTTGGGCATAATCTTCATGATTGGGGAGCATTTAAGATTAAACCATTTATGCCAACAGTATTTGGAGATGGTAAAATAGCTCAGTTTACAACGCACTCATATCCAACAATCGGTTTTTATATGATTCTTGCTATTAGTATTTTAAGTCTTCTTGCATTTTTTGCTAAACAAAAAGCACTTCGTGAGATGCAACAAGAACACTAAATAAGGTCTAATATGTTGAGATTTTTTGTTATAACTTTATTTTTGTTATCAAACTTACTTCATGCAAATATTTTGCAAGAAGCTATAGACAATGCACCTGCTGGGTCTATCTTAAAATTACCTGCTGGTATATATAAAGGTAGCATAGTGATTAACAAACCTCTTAGCATTATAGGTAAAGAGGATGGTGTTATTATAGATGGGGAGGGTAACGGTACAGTTATAACAACAACTAGCTCTTACATAACATTAAAAAATCTTAAAATAGTAAATAGTGGTGACCAGCATCAATCATTAGATTCTGCGATTGCTATGCAAAAAGGTAAGCAGTGTGAGATTTCAAACTGTGTTATAGATGACTGTTTATTTGGTATAGATTTACAGATGATAAATAACTCCATAATATCAAATAACAAAATAACTTCAAAAGATGTTGATTTGGGTCTAAGAGGAGATGGTTTAAGACTTTGGTACTCAAACGATAATATCATCAAAAAAAATCATCTCTACAAATCAAGAGATATGGTTGTATGGTACTCACATGGAAATACAATACAAGAAAACAAAGGTGAGTGGGGTAGATATTCACTTCACTTTATGTATGCAGGTAAAAATATAGTAAAAAACAATACTTACTTATTTAACTCAGTTGGTATATTTTTTATGTATTCACAAGATACTATAGCTACGGGAAATATCATTAAAAGCTCTTTAGGTGCAACGGGTATGGGACTTGGTTTAAAAGATGTTAGTAATTTTACCATTAAAGACAATACCATACTTTACTGTGCTCAAGGACTATATATAGATAGAAGCCCATTTGAACCAGATACTCATAACTGGCTTATAGGCAATAAAATCTTATATAATGCAGAAGCTATGCACTTTCATTCTCTTAGTGAAAATAACATTGTAAAAGACAATGTTATTATGGGAAATATAGAAGATATAGTAAATGACAGTAGAGGAAGTAAAACAAATAAAAATGAGATAGTTGGAAATTATTGGGACAACTATACAGGATTTGATAGAAATGATGATAATATTGGAGATACTCCACATAAAGTCTTTCAATACGCAGACCAATTATGGATTTACAATCCAAATGTAAAGTTTTTTTATGGCAGTCCTGTTATATCTTTGTTAAATTTTTTAGCAAAGTTAGCTCCATTTACAAAACCAATATTTATACTTGAAGATGAAAAACCTAAAGTTAGGATAAAAGGATAATTATGGCAAAAATACAAACAGACAGAAGAGAATTTGTAAAGTACTCTACACTTGGTATCTTAGGACTTGTACTAGGTGGTGGTATAGTTTTTTCTCCACATGCATTAAAAGCTGAAAATAGGCTAAGACCTCCAGGGGCAGTACCTGAGAAAGAATTTTTAGCACTTTGTATAAAATGTGGTCAATGTTTACAAGTTTGTCCGTATCATTCTATAAATTTGGCTGATATGGCTATGGGGCATGGAGAGGGAACTCCTTATATAGATGCGAATATAAGAGGTTGTTACGCTTGTAATGCTGTTCCTTGTGTTCTGGCTTGTCCAAGTGGTGCATTAGATCACAGTTGTGAAAAAGCTGAAGATATAAAAATGGGAGTAGCTGTTTTAGAATTTCCAGATACTTGTTTAGCTATGAGCAATACACCTGTACCAAAAGGCTACAATGAAAAGATGCATAACTTTATAGATGGAGTTAGACATATTAACCCTCTTGAAGAAGAAGTCTTAGAAAAGTTTGATAAGTATGAAGGAGAACAGTGTACTTTATGTGCAGATATGTGTCCTATACCAAATCCAATGGGTGCGATAGCTATGGTTCCAGATGCAAATGGTGGTAAAAAACCAGAGATTTATGATGGGTGTATAGGATGTGGTGTATGTCAAGAAGTTTGCCCAACTTCACAACCATCAATAGTTGTTAAACCACGAGTTAGCTATGAAGAATATTATGCAGATAAAAGTTAGGAGATAACATGATAATAAAAAATATACTTATAGCTTCTACTTTTTTAGTAGTAGCTTCTTTTACAGGTTGTGGTGACGAACATAAGGAAAAACAGAAAAATGATTCAGATTTAACACCAAAGATTGAAGTTATAAAAAATACTAATGCACATGAAGTAAAAGTCAAAGTAAAAGAAACAGACAAATCTCAAAGTCAATCATATTACTATGATTATGGTGAAAAAGCTGAATACTCTCAAGATGCACAACCAGCAAATGAAGATGCTTCTGTTAGGATTAGACCAAGAACAAGTATAGATGCAAATATGAACATAAGAAGCCCTTATGAAAAGGTGCAAGTATCTTTACTAGTAAATAAGCTAAGTAAAAAGTTTATAGTTAAGTGTTCAGCTTGTCATAATGACTATGCAAATGGTATCATAGGTCCATCTTTAATAGGTAGAGATGCTAATTATATATATAAAAAGATTCAAGCATTTAAAAGTGGTGAAAAATCAAATCCACTTATGAATGATTTGATACATATGATGAGTGATAAAGAGATAAAAGAGATGGCAGAAGAAGTTTATAACTTTAACAAAGAAATTAAAAAAATGAGGGTTAAATAATGAAAAACATAGTTGTTGGATTTTTTACAGTATTAGTACTTGGACTTATGGGATGGACTGCATCTAACGGTGGAGCTTATAATGGTGGTGAACAAGGTAAGGTTATAGAAGATATAGGTGATGGAAGAACTGCCCAAGCCAAAGATAGTGCACCAGAAGAAAAAAGTGATAGAGAAAAAGAGAATGAAGCACTAAATGCACTTAGAGAAAAAGCTGGTAATATCGGTGCCTTTAAAGTTAGTGATGAATATCGAAGTAAATGTGCTTCTTGTCATGGTGTTAATGGTAGTGGAGAACAAAATGGTAAAAAACTTATGGGACCTAAACTATTTGGACAAAATAGTGATGAAATTTTTACAAAACTAGATGATTTTAAAGCTGGTCGTAAAGAAAATATGATTATGAAAGGTCTTCTAATTAAACTAGAAAAAGAAGACTTAAGAAGATTAGCAGATGAGATAGGTGAGTTTCCTGCAAGAGCTGCAGCACTTAAAAAATAGAGTTAAATCTAAATAGGATATAAAAATGGATAAGTATAACAATAGAGAAACCATTAAAAACACATCTTTTTGGTCAACTTTTTTTGACACAACAAAAGATGGAAAGAAAAAACTTAGTTATAGAATGAAAAGATGGATACTTGTTATATCTATCCATCTACTTTTCTTTTTATCTTTTGCTATAGATATTCAGACTTTAGAAGGAACTTTAAATGGTTCAAGATTTTTAGGTTTTCATCTTATAGATGTTTTTACAACACTAGAGATGCTGATGGCAGAGCATCATATACATATAAATATTATCATTGGTGTTAGTACTATAACAATTTTTTACCTTTTAGTTGGTGGTAGAAGCTACTGCTCATGGGTATGCCCTTATGGACTTTTAAGTGAGATAGGGGAAAAGTGGCATAATACTTTAGTTGCAAAAAAAATTATCAAAGATAGAAAATTTGACCATCGTGTTAAGTATATCTTTTGGGCGATTTTTCTTATACTTTCTTTTACTAGTGGCTACTTAGTATTTGAAACTTTTAGTGTTGTTGGAATTCTTAGTCGTTTTATAGCTTATGGTTGGAGTATAACTCTAGTATGGGTTGTGGTTGTATTTGCTTTTGAAGTGTTTTTCTCTCGCCGTGCATGGTGTAGTTATATCTGCCCTATCGGTACAACTTATGGAATGATAGGTAAAGCTTCAGCTCTTAGAATAGAGTGGAATGATAACTGCGATAGTTGTATGGTTTGCCATGATGTTTGTTTTGAGCCACAAGTTTTAGAGATAACAAAAGCAAAGTATAAAAAACAGATAGATGAAAAAGAGATAAAAAATGCCTATATAACAGGTGCCGATTGTACTTTATGTGGTAGATGTGTTGATGTATGTCATGCTGATGCACTAAAATTTGATTTTAGATTAAAAAGTTTGGTATAGATATGATAAAAGTTTTAAATCTGACAAAAAAATTTGGTGCTCACACATCACTAGATAACATAACTTGTAATTTTTCTCAAGGTGAAAGTATCGCTTTGATGGGTGCAAATGGAGCTGGTAAAACAACTCTCATCCGTTCTATACTTGGGTATTATCATCCTACAAGAGGTGGTGTTTTAGTAAAAAATCAAAACCCTATTTTAAATAGAGTTGAAGTACTAAAACACATAAGTTTTGTACCACAACTGCCACCACCGATTAAGTTAAGCATAGATGAACTTATACAATACATTGCCGTAAGTTCAGATGTAGATAAAGAGTTAATCAAACACTATGCAAATGAGATGAAACTCGATATAAATTCAAATCTAAACAAATCATTTTTTAAATTAAGTGGTGGGATGAAACAAAAGCTCCTTATAGCTATATCTTTAGCAAAGAAAAATGATATTATCATATACGATGAGAGTTGTTT
>JAADDU010000056.1 GCA_013153755.1 Campylobacterota bacterium
GTAATTTGTAGTATAATGTATCTACAAAAGGATACATAATGAAGAAAGCTATAAATATTAGAATGGATGAAACACTTTTATCTGATTTAGATTCTTATGCCCAAGAACTTGAACGTTCTCGTACTTATATTATTGAAAAAGCAGTAAGTACATATTTTGATACATTAGATGAGATGATTTCAGATAAACGTATAGATGAATTAAAAGCTGGAAAAACTGAAGTATATTCCCTCAAAGAAGTAGCACAAAGACTTGGACTAAACTAATGTTTAAGATTATCGTTCCAAAAGCTACTTTTAAAGAGTTAGAAAAGATTGATATACAAAATCAAAAACTTATTTTTGAAAAAATCAAAGATTTAGAAGTAGGAAACTTTTCAAATGATAAAGTCCTAAAAGGAAGACATAAAGGTAAATTCAGAAAAAGAGCAGGAAATTATAGAATTGTGTATTTAAAAGAGAATGATATTTTAGTAATCACTCTCATTAGAATTGCTCATAGAAAGGAAGTTTGCTAAAAGTCTAACAAGGTGTTATATAAAATTATAAATTTGGCGACTAGTACAGATACTAAATATTGCTACAAAAATCTACAAGCTACACCCTAAACCTCTCATCCACATACCTAACAGCCATATAGTAAGCATTCATATCTTTAGAATCTATCTTAAAAAGTAGTTGCCTATACTTCAAGTAAGTTCTATATACCTTTTTACTTTGAGAAATTTTACCTTTTTTTAAAAGCTCAAAACTAACAGCAGCATTTATAAGCCCTTTTTGTAACCTTACTTCGTTACAGTCTAAAAAACGATTATCAAACCATATCTCTTCTATGACTTCATGAGCCTCATAAAACCTTTGCTCATCTAAGAGTGAGATAAATCTTTGTAAAACTTCTCTAATCATCAAGCACCATCATGTTTTT
This sequence comes from Campylobacterota bacterium, assembly GCA_013153755.1. The sequence goes on from JAADDU010000056.1 coordinate 925, forward strand.
TCTCCAGTAGCCTCTGCCACCTTTTAGGGAGATGCAGTGGTGGTTGGGAAACCTTTTTTTATACTCTTTTAGTCTATCTAGTGTTGCTTTTCCTGTATCACAGTAAAATACAAATACACTTCCCTTAGGGTACTTTAACATTTTAGGAGGGTTATATACGACGGTGTAGGCTTTTTCTATAGGTGCTAAGATAGTATCTATCAAAACAACATCTATACCCTCTTTTTCTAAGTGTTTTTTGTTTTGTAAAAACTCTTTTTGAGTCCACTCATCTGGATAAATCATACTTTAAACCTCGACTTTTATATCTATAATTTTAACACAAAATCGTATATTCATTCACTTTTTGGTACAATTATCTACTTATACTCAATTTTGATTTATGGAAGAAGATATGAAGATTTATGATATGGATAAAAAATGCTTTGTAGAGATACAAAAGTATGATAATCCATCAAGAAAAGTAGAACAATTAAGTGATGCATTATATCGCTTTGAAAATAATATGTTTGATATCATTTACGATAAATCTCAACCATCTTTGGTGGAGTATATAAACTCACTAGATGCAGATATGCTTACTCAAGATGGTATGCAGTTTCTATACTTTACATCAGGAACAACAGGAACACCGACAGGTGTATATAAAACGAAACAAAATTCACTCCTACAAGCACAAGCACTTATAAAAACTTTTAAAGGACAAAAGTTTGATAGAGTTGTAACAACTGTACCTTTTGTTCATATTTATGGTGTTGATATTGGTGGTGTTGTACCTTTAGAGTTAGATATAGATGTATGGACAAAAGAGAACTTCCTACCCCAAGAGTTGGCAGTTGAAGCTCAAAAACCAAACACACTCATAGTAACAACACCAGTATTTATAAAAGCACTAAACAGAGTTAAAAAAGATGCAAAATTTACTTCATCTTTATTTTTAACATCAACTGCACCCCTTCCACTTGAAGATGCAAAAGAGTTTAGGGAGCATTATGGTTGTTCAGTTATGCAACTTTTTGCATCAACCGAAACAGGTTTGATGGCATATAAAGTTGATGATGAACAGATTTTAAAAGCGTATGATGGTATCCATATAGGTGAAGATAGTGGGATGTTAAATATCTCTTCGCCACTTGTTACACAAAGGGTTATAAGTGATGGTAAACTCAAAGATGTTGTACAGCCTTTTCAGACAGAAGATATAGTTGAGATAGTGGATGAGCATAGTTTTAAACTCTTAGGTCGTAGCTCAAACCTTGCAAAGATAGCAGGAAAAAGGGTTTCAACCCAACAGATAGAAAATCTCATAGAGCTTGTAGATGGCATAGATGCAGTGCTTATAAAGATAAGAAAAGATGAAAGAGCCTTAAAAGATGAGATACTAGAGATATATGTAGAGGGGCAAAAAGAGCTAAAACCAAAAGAGCTAAAAGCGATACTAAAAGAAAATTTCGGCTCTATACATATACCCTTTAAGATACATAATAACATGAAGATACTTAGAAGTTCTGTTGGTAAAAAGATAGGGTTTGAGTAGAAGATTTATAAAAACCAACATAAAAGAAGAGACAAAAACATATATAGATACAACCAAGCCATATTTATGGTTAGTTCTATATGTTCCCCACTTAGATGCAGTAGTTTGTATAAATTATGGTCTAAAAGGTCACCATAACCAACTAGATGCAGTAGTATGCTTAGTGGGTAGAAAAAGCTAAAAAGTAGAGTCCAAACTATTGATAGTGGATGATATATACTAAAGTTTCCAAATATGCTTAGAGAGTAGGGTAGCATAGTTATATATATCCAGACAGGAAGTAGAATAAATTTATAAACTTTACTGATATTTTTAAAAAGTATAAAAAACAAAAAGATATAAAAAACTCCCCCTACAGATAACCAAAAACCAAGACTAAAAATGAGTTTTATAAAGATAGCTAAAAGAAAAATAACACTAAGTGCAAGTGTTTGCATCGAGATAACTTTTATACCTCTATCATAAAGTATAAAACCTATCATCAGCATAAAGTATGAGCGAAGTAAAGATGGTGGTGAGTCTAAAAAGATTAGGTATGATAAGAGTAAAAAAGATATAAATAAAAAGAGATCTATGTTTGCATTTCTATATGGAAAGTATTTATATTGAAAAAAGCTATAGATGGGTCTTAACATAAAAAACAACAAAGCACTCAAAACACTAAGATGAAAACCACTAATAGCAAATAGATGTGATATACCTAGATATGAAAAACTTTGTTGTAACTCTTTGTTAAGAGGTGTTGCACTAAAGAGTGCTTGGTATATATTTGTCATGTTTTTATCGGTATGTTGTGATGCTATAAAGTGATTTAGTTTTTGTTTTAGCGTATCTAGTTTTTTTATCTTTAAGATTTTAGAGTAGCTGTAAAATGAGGTAAGATACCCGTAAAAGCTCACTCTGTTTGTATATATTTTAAGTGTAAATTTTTTTTCTGTTAAGTTGTTTATGTTTTTTTTAAACTTTGAGTAGAAGATGATACCATCATCTATTTTTAGTTTGACTAGTTTATATTTAGTTGATTTATTTTGTTTTTTATAAGATGTTAAGACCACTGCATCTACTGTAATAGTATCAAAACGGGTAAAATTTTTATATTCTTGATAGTGTATGATGAGTGAGTAAAAAAAGAGTAAAAATATGAAAAAACCAAATCTATATGTTAGTATAAATTTGGTTTTTTCTAAGTGCATCTAAAGTGTCGGCATCGACATCGAATCGTTTGGTATCTCCATGTTTGCACTTTTTGTATCTATATGCTCATAAGTAGTTTCAATAGCACGAGGCATTGCATCTACAAAACGGGTAAGCTTCTTTTGAAAGACTAGTTTAACATGACCTGTTGGACCATTACGCTGTTTACCTATGATGATTTCTGCATCTTCTTCCTCTTTTTCTATATACTCAGATACAAACTCTCTGCCTTCTGCTTTTGCTGCTTTTTCTCGCTCTTTTTCCTCTTTGTAAAGGTAAACATCATCACGATAAACAAACAAAATGATATCAGCATCTTGCTCGATAGAACCAGATTCACGGATATCACTTAGCATAGGTCGTTTGTCATTACGACTCTCTAGTCCACGATTTAACTGCGAGAGGGCAACTATAGGCATATTTAACTCTCTTGCAAGCATTTTAAGTCCACGTGATATTTCACTTACTTGTAAGTGTCTATCTTGATTCCCAACCCCTTGCATAATTTGTAGGTAATCAATCACGGCTATCTCTATCTCAGGGTGCTGGTTTTTAAGTTTTCTTAGTTTACTTCTAAGTTGATTTATATTTATGCTACCTTGGTCATCTACAAAAAGTTTAGCACCATTCATCCTGTCTATAGAGCCATTTAGTCTGCTCCACTCATCATCATTCATATCTCCAACACGGAGCTTTTGAAGTGGTATGGATGTCTGGATGGAGAGAAGTCTTAACATTAACTGTTCTGCTGGCATCTCTAGTGAGAAAAAAGCTACACCTTTGCCTTGTGTTATGAGGCTGTTTACGGTGTTTAGTATAAATGAAGTATTATGAGTAACCGTCATATCTTCAAGTAAAAACAGATGATTGCCATCTATAGTAAAACCAAAATAATCATCAACTTTGTCATACTCAACTTTTATCCCAGTATGTTTTATATCTCTTTTTGCTTTTAATTTTCTTGGCTGTTTTCTTTTTATCTTAGTTGGTATGGTATCTAAATCGCCGACTATTCTAAGTCTATAAACTTCACATTCATAGTTTATTTTTTTGATTCTTGCTTTTTTTGTTTTAAAAGATACTCTAAAACCAAGAGAATCTGCTAAAAATTTTATCTGTTTTGCTAAGTTTTTATCTTTTTGAACTATCTCAAAAACATTAAATTTTTTATCATAGTAACCATCGCTATCTAGTAAACCTGCTAAAAGTTCAAGACGATTTTGTTTTGAGTTTTGGATATAGGTATGTGGTATATATTTGTTATCTAAAACTCCAAGATTTCTTAATCTTGTTTGCAGAGAATTATCATCTTTATAGTATCCACCCCTTTGACCTGAAGTTATCGCATATATTGGGCATTTTTCTTTGTTTTTATGTTGTTTTGTTACTTGTAAATTTAGAGTTTTTGCATAATTTTCTAAGTACTTTACAATCTCTTTATCTTGTGTTGAGATTCCAACATTACTACTAGTACCATCCCCAAGCCAAATGCCTAAAAAATATGGCTCTATTGGCAGATGTTGCTCATCAAAATCTATACCGACTTTATAACCTTTATAGTTTGAGTGAAATTTATCTGACTTTTTATTGTAATCTTTTATAGATATATTTAAAACATCTCCGTGTTTGTGTTTACCCTCATTGCGACTTCTTTTAAGTGATAGTATATGGCTCTCATTTACACGATAGTCTATCCCCTTATTTTGACGCACCCAATACATCTTTTCTCTACCACGAGCCAACGAGAGAACATTTCTAGGGGTACTGTCATCCCCCATAAGCTCATCACCCACCTCTATATCTTCTACATTTTTCAGAGTACCATCAAACATCACCACTTTAGTTCCACGACCAAGGCATTTCCCCATCGCTGGTCTTGCTGCGATGATAACTAAGTCCCCTTTACCAAACCCTGTTGTCATCTTGTTTAGTTCTGCAAAACCTGTGTCTACACCTACTAAAACACTATTTCCACGAGCTTTCATCTCTTTGATGTATTCCATAGTATCATAGGTCATTTGAGGGGAGTCTTTGAAGTCACTTGTTTGATTTTCTTGTGTTATCTCATAAAGTTTTTTCTCAACTATATCTACAACTTCTGCAGATGGTAATTCCTCTTCTACTGTTACTCTTTTTATCTCCGTAGTAAGTGTTAAAAGATGGCGTTTTAAAGACTTGTCTTTTATCTCATCTACATAAGCTTTTGTATTTGCTATAGGGTTTGCCGATAAAATCTCAAGCATAACCTGCTCATCAAATTTTTTAATTTTTATAAGCTCTTTTTTTATAAACTCTTCATCTATAGGTTGGTCTTTTTGAAGTAGGGCAGTCATAGCTAAAAATATATCTTGATGTGCTGGAAGGTAAAAGTCATCTTTTTTTAGGGTTACACTAAGTTCATCAAATTGTGATGGTTCAAAAACTATGGAACTAAGTACACTTCTCTCAAAGGCTAGGTTATATAAGTTGTCTTGCAAAATTTCCCTTTATGTTTATTATGGTAATTTTAACATACTAAATTTAAATTTTACACTTTTGCTAAAGTTTTTGTTTCAAGTGTTATGATATACTAAGCCTAAAATTAAGACCTAGGTACAGATATGAAGAATCTCATCTCAAAAAATATAAACACTATGGTAGATACAGATGAACCTGTTTTACTTTATACTTCAGATGCACATAAAGTTTGGTGGATTGGTATAGAAGAAGAATCAGCATTTAGATGTAATGTGTATATGATTGAAGATAAAGATGAGTATATTTTAGTAGATCCTGGTAGTAGACTTTACCATGAAGAGGTAAAAAAAAGAGTTGCTATGATTATAGAACCTGAGAAAGTTGATGGGATTATATTATGCCATCAAGATCCAGATGTTGCTTCTTCTATGGTTGATTGGATAGATATACGCCAAGACATCAAAATCATAACTTCAAGTAGAGCAAATGTTTTACTACCTTACTATGGTAGAAGTGGTTATAACTTTTACGATATATCTACAGAGGGTACTTATAAGTTTAAAAGTGGAAATGTTTTAAAGTTTATAGAAGCACCTTTTCTACATTTCCCAGGGGCATTTACTACTCTTGATTTGACTACAAATATGCTTTTTTCTGGAGATATTTGGGCTGCACTAGATATAGAGTGGAACCTTATAGTTAGTGATTTTGAGCTACATAAACAAAATATGGATCTTTTTCATATAGATTATATGTGTTCAAATATTGCAGCTAGAGGGTTTGTTAGAAAGATAAAACACGAGGATATAAAAGCGATACTACCACAACATGGTTCTATTATAGATAGTGATAATGTTTCAAATGCACTAGAGTATCTAGATGACTTAAAATGTGGGCTAGATATCATATATGCAGATTTAAAGTAGATTTAACATGTCAAATAAATCAAATATAGAAGAATTAGAATTAGTTATCAAGAGGCTTCAAAGAAAACAAAAGTTATCTGAACAAGCATTAAAACAAAATAACCAGATAACCAAAAAGTATTCAGATATATTAGTTAAGCTTAAAGAGAATGATAAGTTTACTTCAACAGTCATAGAATCAAGTATAAATGCTATTATAGCAATCGATGAGAATCAGATAGTAACTATATTTAATAGAAGTGCTGAGAGGATGTTTGGTTATACAAAAGAGGAGATGATAGGTAGAAAATCGTTAAAAAACATCATACCTAAGCATTTTTGGCAACAACATATTAGAGCATTTTCCATGTTTATAGGTAAGAAGAATTCAAGAAATATCTTAAAAAAGACAAAAGCACTTGAAGGTAAAAGAAAAGATGGTACTCTCTTTCCTATCCGTATTGGATTTGGAATAGATATAGAAAAAGAGAGTGTCATAGTTGTTGCAAATATTGAAGATATTACACTTGAGACAGAGGTTCAAAATACTCTTAAAAATATGAATAAAACTTTAGAGAAAAAAGTTGAACTTAGAACAAAAGAGTTATATAATAAAGCATACTATGATGAGCTTACAGGCTTGGCAAACCGTGCTATGTTTAATAAAGCATTAACTCAAGCTATATCAAAAGCTAAACGCAATCAAACAAAAATGGCACTTTTTTATATAGACTTAGATAGATTTAAAGAGATAAATGATTCTTTAGGTCACTCCATGGGAGATGCAGTACTCAAAGAGGTGTCTAAACGGATAAAAAATAAAATAAGACTCGAAGATGTTTTTGCTCGTTTAGGTGGTGATGAGTTTACCATAATTATGGAAGATTTAAAAAACACTCAAGGAGCAGTTTATCTAGCTCAAAAAATTATAGAAGTTTTAGAAGAACCGATATGTATAGATAAAAATATGTTATATATCTCATCTAGTATTGGTATTAGTTTATATCCTGAAGATGGCGATAACGCAGAAAAGCTTTTACAAGATGCAGATTCGGCTATGTATAAAGCTAAAGATGAAGGGCGAAATAATTTTCAGTTTTATAGTTCTGAGATGACTGTAATAGCCTTCAATAAAGTCCTCATGGAAACAAATCTTCGTCAAGCTTTAGAAAATGAAGAGTTTAGTGTTTTTTATCAACCACAAACAAATGCAAAATATAATCAACTTTTAGGAATGGAGGCTCTTGTACGATGGCATCATCCTACTATGGGACTTATATCTCCTGATAAGTTTATCCCTATAGCAGAAGAAACAGGTCTTATAGTTGCTTTAGATAGATGGACAATGAAAACTGCGATGAAGCAGATGGTAAAATGGTATGAGGAGGGTTTAAACCCTGGAAGACTTGCCCTAAACCTTGCTATAAAACAGCTTCAAAAAGATGATTTTATGGAGTTTTTAACTAAAACTATAGATGAAATAGGTATAAAACCTCAATGGATAGAACTCGAAGTTACTGAGGGTGGGATTATGGATAACCCTCAAAAAGCTATAGCTATCTTACAAAATATTAGTGATTTGGGTATTAGTATTGCCATAGATGATTTTGGAACTGGGTATTCATCTTTATCTTATCTTAAAAAATTACCTATAGATAAGTTAAAAATAGACAAATCTTTCATACAAGACTTACCTGATGATGAAGATGATGTTGGTATAACAAGAGCTGTGATAGCACTTAGTAAAAGTTTAAATTTAAGAGTTATAGCTGAGGGTGTAGAGACATCACAACAAAAAGATTTTTTAGTTGAGAATAGATGTGAAAGTATACAAGGATATTTTTATGCAAAACCCCTCTCTGCTTATGAAATGACCAATTATCTTTTAATGGTTAAAGAGTAAAAACTACTCTTTAGCCATCTTCTCAACTTCACTTACAAATCTATCTACTAACTCTTTTTCAGCTAAGTTTGCAACAACTTCTCCCTTAACCATCACAAGCCCTTTACCTTTTCCATAAGCGATGGCAACATCTGCGTGGGCTGCTTCGCCTATAGCATTTACAACACATCCCATTACACTTACATTTAGTGGAGCAGTTATGTGTTTGGTTCTCTCTTCTATCTCAGCTACAGCACTTACTAAATCAGCTTCAATGCGTCCACAAGTTGGACATGAGATGATGTTAAGTCCAGCAGGTAATGCTCCACTATCTTTTAGGATTGCTCTTGCAACATTTATCTCCTCTTCAAGCTCTCCGGTAATACTAACACGCATAGTATCGCCTATACCATCAAGAAGTAATGCACCAAGACCTATAGAGCTTTTTACAGTAGCATGAAAAAGTGTTCCAGCTTCTGTAACTCCTAAGTGAAAAGGGTATGCATTTTTAGGTCGTAACATCCTATATGCATCTACTGTTCTTTGCACATCAGATGCTTTTAGACTTATCTTGATGTCAGTAAAGCCTAAATCCTCAAGGTACTTGATGTTATACTCAGCAGATGCTACCATAGCCTCAGCACTTTGACCATATTTGTTATCAAACTCTTTTTCAAGACTTCCTGCATTTACACCTATACGGATAGGGATATTTCTCTCTTGACAAGCTTTTACAACCTCTGCAACTTTTGCTTTTGAGCCGATGTTACCCGGATTTATACGGATACAATCAACCACCTCACTAGCTATGAGTGCAAACTTATGGTTAAAGTGTATATCTGCTATGAGTGGGAGTTGTGTTTGCTTTTTTATCTCTTTAAGAGCTAATGCATCTTCCATATCTGGAACAGCACACCTTACTATGTCACACCCTGCAAAATGGAGCCTCTTAATTTGCTCAACCGTAGATGCAACATCAGCAGTTTTTGAGTATGTCATAGATTGGGTAGAGATAGGAGCATCTCCACCAACAGCTACATTTCCAACAAATATTTGTTTAGTTTTTATTCTTTTTATCATAATTATGATTCTACCATATTAACTAGTTTATAACCAACACCATATTCTGTTTTTAGATATTTTGATTTACTTGCATCATCATTGATTTTTTTTCTGATATTTTTTATGTGTTGGTCTAATGAACGATGAGAGCTTATAGATGAAAGAGAATCAGCTAAGAGTTCCCTAGAGATAGTCTGATTTTGATTTTCTATAAGTATAAAAAATATCTCAAACTCTATAGATGTCAAATCTAGAGGTTGCCCTTTAAAAAAAACAAAATCATCTTTTATTTGAAATGTTTTAGTTTCTAAAACTTTTTCTAACTTGCTGAATCTTCCAAGAAGTGCCCAGATTCTTGCTTCAAGTTCTTCTAAATCTAGTGGCTTGACCATGTAGTCACTAGCACCATATCTAAACGCTTGAACTTTTGTTTTTGTGTCATTATAGGCACTAACAACGATGATGGGAAGAGAATATTTGTTTTTTATATCTTTTAAAAGGTCAAGTCCACTAAAATCTGGTAAATTTAAATCAAGGAGTAGTAAGTTATGGTCATGTTGTTTTATAGATGCAATACCATCAGTTACATTGTCTGTGTATGCTACTTCAAAATCACAATCGCTTAGGAAGTCACAGATATATTTTGCAGAAATTTGGTCATCTTCTATAAGTAAAATCTTGATTTTTTTCATAAATATAACCTTAAGGTATAGATTTATCAGATTCTAGCGAAATTTTACTTAGATTTGTACTATATAATTATAAAAATTAATAATTTTAGGTTGTAAAGATGGATACTATAGATACTTTGTTGCAATACTCACATAATTTTAAGCTCTTATATGTAGAAGATAATGAGGAAGCAAGAAGGTCTACTTTAGAGCTTCTTGATGAATTTTTTACAGATATAGTTATTGGTGTTGATGGTGTTGATGGTGTTGAAAAGTTTCAGCAACATAAGATAGATTTGATAGTCACAGATATAAATATGCCACGCCTAAATGGCTTAGAGATGGCAAAAAAGATAAAAGAGATAAACAAGAGTGTTCCTATTTTAGTTTTATCTGCTCATAATGAGTCTAGCTTCTTTATAGAGGGTATAAAGCTAGGGATAGACGGATATATCTTAAAGCCACTTGATGTTGGACAACTTGTAAATGAATTATATAAAATAGTCTCAAAGCTTAGAGCTTTTGAAGAAGCAAAAGAGAGTTCATACTTTCTCGAACAGTATCAAGAGATAGCAGATAATAGTTCTATAGTTTCAAAAACAGATTCAAGAGGGATCATAACCTATGTAAACGATAAATTTTGTGATATTTCTGGTTATGCAGAAGATGAACTTATAGGAAAAAATCACAATATCATAAGACATCCAGATAATCCAAAATTAATGTACAAAGAGATGTGGGATAGCATAAAAGGTGCTAAAGAGATTTGGAATGGAGTGGTAAGAAATCAAGCAAAAGATGGTAGTAGTTACTATGTAAAAAGCACTATAAAACCTATCTTAGATGCAGATGAAAATATCATAGAATACATAGCATTAAGAGATGATATAACAGATATTATGAATCCTAAAAAACAATTAGATGATGCTGTTAAAAATTCTAAAGAGCCACTTGTAGTATATATGAAGTTAGAAGAGTTTAGTATCATAGAGGAGCTTTATGATACTCAAACTATGGAAGAGTTACAAGACAAAGTAGCTATAAACTTAAAAAGCAGCCTTCCAGACGGTTGTAAGTTTGATAGAATTTATCGTTTAGATAATGGTGAGTATGCCATGGTAAGTGAAAGATCAAAATGTTTAGAAGACTCAGATGCTTTTTTTCAAAGACTTAGAACTTTTCAAAAAACAGTTAAAGAATGTGTAGTTAATATAGGTGAAGTAGATTATGATGTATCTATCATCATTAGTATTGCTTATGAAAATACAAATATTTTAGAGAGTGCTAAACTTGGTATAAAAACATTACTTAGAACAAAACAAATATTTATAGTCGCCAATAATTTTGCACAAATACAAAGAGATAAAGCGTATGATAATATGCAAGTTTTATCTATGGTAAAAACTGCTATACATAACTTTAAGATAGTTTCATATTTTCAACCAATCATAAATAATAAAACAAGAGAGATAGAGAAGTACGAATCTTTAGTAAGGCTTATCAATGAAGAGGGAAAAGTTTTATCGCCATTTTTCTTTTTAGATATTTCAAAAAAAGGAAAGTATTATCTTCAGATAACAAATATGGTACTAGATAATTCATTTCGTGCATTAGAAAATACAGATATGGACATATCTATAAATCTCTCAGCTATAGATATAGAATCAAAAGTGATAAGAGAAAAGATTTTTGAACTGCTTTATAATCATAAAGATGATGCTTCTAGAGTTGTTTTTGAACTTCTTGAAGATGAAAATATAAGAGATTTTGATCTTATTAAAGATTTTATAGAAAAAGCAAAATCCCTTGGTGTAAAGATCGCTATAGATGATTTTGGTGCTGGATATTCTAACTTTGAGAGACTACTAGATTATCAACCAGATATACTAAAGATAGATGGCTCGCTTATAAAAGACATAAATGTAAATGGCTACTCTCTTAGTATTGTAAAAACTATCGTAAGTTTTGCAAAAGAGCAAAATATACAGATAGTAGCAGAGTTTGTTGAGAGTGAAGATATCTATAACATACTAAGTGAACTTGATATAGAGTATTCTCAAGGTTACTTTTTTGGTAAACCTGAGCCACTGCAAGGGAGTGTATAGTTATGCTTCAAAAAGTGATTAAATATTTTAAAGATGTTAAGGCAATAGTCCCTGTTATTGTTTTACTTTTTATAGTATTTTGGCTTACCTATAATCTTCTTAGTGTAGAATTTGAAGAAAACAGTACCTTAAATAAACTAAAAAAGAATATATATCTAACTACTGAAATCTCCTTACTTATGCATGAAATACAAAGAGAAAGGGGAATGAGTGTTGGTTTTATCATTTCAAATGGTAAAAACTTTAAGAAAGAACTCTATGCGCAAAGAAAAAGTACAAATATAATGCTTAACAATTTAAAAGATGATTCTTATAAAGAGAAGCCAGTATCAAAATCTATTCAAGAAAAGATAGGATATATTAGATCTTCTGTTGATTCAATAGCATTAGAGACAAATGAAGTGGTAGAATGCTATACAAAAATGAATACTCTTTTGTTAGACATGGTAATAGCTATC
>JAADDU010000048.1 GCA_013153755.1 Campylobacterota bacterium
GTCGTTGCCTAGTTGATCAGTTTTTTACTTTTACTTTATCCTTGTCTTTTTTAATCTATTTACTTTACTTGTAATTTTTTTCTTGGTTTTTAATAAATTAGTTTGACTCTTTTAGTCTGGCTAAAAAATACTCTCTACTAACCTCTTTAGCTCCTAAACTTTTTAGATGTGCTGTTGGTACTTGACAGTCTATGAAGTCATAGTTCCACTCTTTTAGTTTTTCTATTAATATAGCATAAGAAGCTTTAGATGCGTCACTTTTAATCGAGAACATAGACTCCCCACAAAATACTTTACCGATACTTACACCATATAAACCACCAACTAAAACACCATCTTGGTAACTTTCAAAAGAGTGAGCTATTCCCATATCATGTAGTGTTGTATATGCTTCTATGATCTCCTCATTTATCCAGCTTCCTTTTTGGGAATTTCTTGGAGTTAATTGGCATTTTCGTATGACTTCATTAAAATTTGAGTCTATTTTATACTCAAATTTTTTCATACTTTTTTTAAGTGATTTACTTAGTTTAAAATCATCTAGCTCCATGATAAGTCTAGGATTTGGTGACCACCAAATGATTGGGTCATCGCTGTTATACCATGGAAATATACCGTTTTGATATGCACGAACAAGTCTTGAAGGGTTTAGGTCCCCTCCCCATGCAACTATGCCATCACTATTTGCACTATTTGGGTCAGGAAAAGAGAGTGAGTATTTATTTAGTTGTGGAATCATCTAGTTTAAAAAAGTTAAGTACTAAATCATCATCTGTTGAAGATACTTCAACTTTACCACCATTTTTAAGCTTTCCAAAAAGTATCTCATCGCTAAGTTTATTTGTTATGTTATCTTGTATATATCTTTTTAGTGGTCTCGCCCCCATCTCTTTTGAGTAACCTTTGTTTGCTATAAAATCTTTTGTTTCTCCAACAAGAGATATATAGATTTTTTTCTTTTTAAGTTCTATATTTAACTCATCTATGAACTTAAGTACTATATCGCCAATAGTTTTTATATCTAGTTGTTTAAAGTCAACTATCGCATCTAACCTATTTCTAAACTCAGGTGTAAAAAATGACTTTAGCTCTTCATTTTGAGAAATAGTTTCATCTTTGTTAAAGCCCATGACATTTCTACTACTTGCCCCAATATTTGAAGTCATAATGAGTATCACATTTTCAAAAGATGCTTTATAGCCATTGTTATCTGTAAGTGTTGCACTATCCATGATTTGAAGTAGTATATTTACCAAATCAGGATGAGCTTTTTCTATCTCATCTAGTAGTAAAACAGTATATGGATGTTTTTTTATAGCTTCGGTAAGGAGTCCACCTTGTTCATATCCAACATAACCAGGGGGAGCTCCAACCAATCTTGAGAGAGCATGTTTTTCCATATATTCGCTCATATCAAACCTCTCAAAATGGATACCAAGTAGCTTACTTAGAGAGATTGCCAATTCTGTTTTACCCACACCAGTTGGACCTGAAAATAAAAATGATGCTATAGGTTTATTTGGAGGTGTTAATCCAGCTTTTGAGATTTTTATAGCCTTGCTTACTTCTAAAACTGCACTATCTTGACCTATAACTTTTTGTTGTAAATCTATCTCTAAGTTTTTCAAATCTGCTGTTTCATCTTTTTTGATTTTTGAAGTAGATATACCTATCATACTTGTTATAGTTTTTTCTATATCAAAAGCAGTTACTTTTTTCTTTGATTTTGTTTTAAAGTGAAATGAAGCTCCACTCTCATCTATGAGGTCTATCGCTTTATCTGGTAAAAATCTATCTGTTATGTATCTTTTTGAGAGTGTTACTGCATCTTCTAAGGCTTTGTTTGTGTATGATACATTATGATGTTTTTCATACTTATCTTTTAAACCTTTTAAAATCTTTATACTTGTTTTTACAGATGGTTCATCTATATCTATCTTTGAAAATCTTCTACTGAGAGCTTTGTCTTTTTCAAACCCATTTCTATACTCTGCAAATGTTGTAGCACCCATACATCGAAGCTCTCCAGAAGCTAAAGCTGGTTTTAGCTGATTTGCTGCATCCATAGTCCCACTTGTAGCTCCTGCACCTATGAGAGTATGTATTTCATCTATAAAAAGGATGGCATTTGGATGAGATTTTAGTTCATCCATAACACCTTTTAATCTCTTTTCAAAATCTCCTCTATATTTTGTTCCAGCAACAAGGTTGCTCAAGTCTAGGGCATAAAGTTCTGCATCTTTGATGATTTTTGGAACATTTTTACTTGAGATACTAAGTGCTAACCCCTCTGCAATAGCAGTTTTTCCAACCCCAGCTTCCCCAACTAAGATAGGATTGTTCTTTTTTCGTCTGCATAAGATTTGCATAACTCTTTTTATCTCTTTATCTCTACCTATTACAGGGTCTATCTTCCCTTCTTTTGCTTTGTCTATAAGGTTTATAGTGTACTTTTGTAAAAAAGATTTTTTTTCTTTATTTTTAGTATCTATTTTTATATCTTGATGAGAGATAAGTTCCAGTATATCAAGTTTTGAGATTTGGTACTCATTTAAAAGCATATAGCTAAAACTATGCTCCTCTTCATATAGTGCTACTAGTAAGTCGCCAGTATCGGCACTATCTTGAGAAGCACTTTGTATATGTTGTATCATTCTGTCTATCACTCGTGAGAGAGCTACACTCTCATGTGGGTCTTGCTGTATGTCTTGTGGTAATATATCTATGTTTTTAGTTATATATCTACTTAGTGCATCTTTCATCTCATCTGTATTTCCACCACAAGTTTGTATGATATTTGCACCATCTTTTGAGCTTAAAAGTAAGTAAAAAACATGTTCTATCGTTAGATACTCATGGCGTAATTTTTTAGCATAGATGATAGAGTTTTGAAATATTTTATTTAAATTTGGACTTATCATTCTTCCTCCATTATGGCTTTTAGTGGAAAGGTATGCTTTTTTGCTTTAGATAGAACTTGCATAACTTTTGTTTCTGCTATCTCATGTGTATAAACACCACATACAGCTTTGTCTTTTTTATGTATCTCAAGCATTATATCTTGTGCTTGTTCATAATTTTTATGAAAAATACTCATTAAAACATCAACTACAAACTCCATAGAAGTATAGTTGTCATTTAGCATAATTACTTTGTATTTTTTAGGATGCTTTATCTTTGTTTCTTCAAATAACTCTAGTTCTGTATCTGTTGCCATCTATCTTTACCTACTATGTTTTATATTGAATTATACCCTATTATTTAAAACTTAGATATAATCTTAAAAAGGAGCTATAGTTTGGCTAAGAGGATTTTTGTAACAGCAACGAACACAGACATAGGTAAAACATACACAACAAAACTAATCTTAAGAGAGTTTGCTTCTCGTGATTTTAGGGTTGGTGTTATAAAGCCCATAGAAACAGGTGTTAAAGATGGCTATGCTCCAGATGCAACTATGCTTTTGGGTTTGATAAAAGAGTTAAATAGTGAGTTTGATGATATAACACTACAAGATGTAGCTCCCATAACTTATGAACTCCCATCTGCCCCATTTGTGGCTTCAAATAACAAAAAATTAGATTTAAAAAAGATTCAAAATAGCATCAAAAAACTAGAAGATAGATGTGATATTTTAATCATAGAAGGGGCAGGTGGTTTACTTGTTCCCATAGATAGTGAAACGATGATGGTTGACCTTATATCGCATCTAAATGCTGTAGCACTTTTAGTAACTCATTGCTCTTTGGGATGTATAAACGATACACTTTTGAGTAAACACCTACTTAAAGAGCGAGACATATCGCATCTAGTTGCTTTTAACTGCCGAGCTAATGATGATAGTTTTAAAGATATATCTGAAGTGTATTTTAAACAAACTAACTTTGAAGTTTTAAAAGTTACTCAAAATATTGACACTATTTGTGATGTCTTGTATAATCTATAAATTATTTTATAAAAGATGACCTAATGAAACATTTAATCCGTACAGATGACTTTACAATACAAGAGATAGAGGAGATTTTATCTGATGCTAAAAAATTTAGTGATTCTAAATTTGATAGGATTTTGCAAGATAAAATTATAATCACACTTTTTTTTGAAAACTCTACAAGAACTAAAAGCTCTTTTGAGATAGCAGCAAAAAAACTAGGTGCTGAAGTTGTGCATCTTGATGTTACAAAAAGCTCCACAAAAAAAGGGGAGACTTTAGTTGATACTGCGATGAATTTAGATGCGATGAATCCTCATGCTATCATAGTAAGACATCAAAACTCAGGGGTGCCTCAAATCCTCTCAAACCATACAAAAGCATCTATTATAAATGCTGGAGATGGTGCTCATGCCCATCCAACACAAGCACTTTTAGACCTTTTTACCCTTAGGGAGCATTTTGGTAACTTAGAGGGTAAAAAAATCGCCATAGTTGGAGATATAAAAAACTCACGAGTAGCTAACTCAAACATAGAGCTTTTAAGTAGGTTTGGGATGGAAGTTATCTTAGTTGCTCCACCTCAGTTTTTACCAAAAACAAATCTTAAAACTACACACTATCTACATGAAATTATAGATGAGATTGATGCTATTATGAGTCTTAGAACTCAAACAGAGCGACACTCTTCACAAAGCTATGCATCTCTAAAAGATTATGCAAGTGATTTTTGTATAACTTCTGAGTTAGTTGGAGATAGAGATATAGTATTACTACACCCTGGTCCAGTACATAGAAATATAGATATATGTGATAAACTCTTAGCAGATGAGAGATGTAAAGTACTCCAACAAGTAACAAATGGTGTTTATGTAAGAATGGCGGTTTTAAAAAAACTTGTTAACTAGATTTGAGTATATAAATAAACTTGCAAAAGATAAAAAACCTTTTATGTTTATAAGTGATTTTTTAGCCCAAAACATAGAAGTGATACCTTTAGATGCAGTGGATAAGCATGATATTGAATTTTGTATAGATGAAGATTACACATATAAACAACATACTAAATCATTTAGATGCAATGCTTTATCATTTGATGAGTATAAAAAGAAATTTGAGTATGTTATAGAGCAAATAAAAGAGGGAAATACCTATCTTTTAAACCTAACTAGTGCATCTAAAATTGATACAAAACTAAACTTAAAAGATATATATACTTATGCAAATGCTCATTATAAACTTAGATATAAAGATAAATTTGTTTGTTTCTCTCCTGAAAAATTTATACAAATAAAAGATAAAAAAATTCATACTTATCCTATGAAGGGAACTATCGATGCATCCATAAAAGATGCAAAAAATAAGATACTAAAAGATGAAAAAGAGATGGCAGAACATATAATGGTTGTTGATTTGTTAAGAAATGATTTGTCTATGGTTGCTTCAAATGTAAGAGTTGAAGAGTTTAGATATATACAAGAGATAGACTCTGGTAGTAAAAAACTTCTCCAAGTTAGTTCTCATATAAGTGGTGATGTTGGAGAGAATTGGCATAATAGACTAGGAGATATACTCTCTTTAGTTCTTCCTGCTGGTAGCATAAGTGGAACACCTAAGAAGAGTACTTTAGAGATTATAAAAGAAGTTGAAGGGTATGATAGGGGTTATTTTAGTGGTGTCTTTGGTGTTTTCGATGGAAAAAGTTTTGATAGTGGTGTGATGATACGATTTGTTGAAAAAACAAAAGAGGGGTATGTGTATAAAAGTGGTGGTGGTATCACTCTTGATAGCGATGCTAAAAGTGAGTATGAAGAGCTTTTAAATAAGGTTTATCTACCATAAGAAAATAGTTTAAGTGCCAATATTTTGGCACTTAAAAAGTTATATCATAACTGCTTCTCTAGTTCCCTCTACTATCTCACCTATGAGGTAAGAGCCATCAGCTTCATTTAGTACTGCATCTACATCTTTTTCGTCAACTACAAGTATCATACCAACACCCATGTTAAATGCTCTAAACATCTCATCTGCATCTACATGCTCAGAGATTAACTCAAAGATAGGTAGAACTTTTATAGCATCTTTTTTAACTTCTGCTTTTAAGCCCTCTGGAAGTACACGAGGTAGATTTTCAACTATACCACCACCTGTTATGTGAGCCATAGCAACTATTTTGTCTTTTAGTGCTTTAAAAGTTTTTACATAGATATTTGTTGGTGTTAAAAGAGTCTCTATAAGTGGTTTGCCATTAAAATCTTCGTTAAAATCCAAGTTCATCTTTTCAAACAAAACTTTTCTAGCAAGTGAAAAACCGTTTGAGTGAAGACCAGAGCTTGGAAGTGCTATGAGTTTATGTCCAGCTTTTACAAGACTAACTCTATCCATCTCACTTTTTTCAGCCACACCAACTGCAAAACCAGCTAAGTCATAATCATCTTCGCTATACATCCCTGGCATCTCAGCAGTTTCTCCACCGATAAGGGCGCATTCGCTTTGTTTACAACCCTCAGCTATCCCTGCAACTACATTTGTAGCAGTTTTTACATCTAGTTTACCAGTTGCATAGTAATCTAAAAAGAAAGATGGCGTACCAAAGTTACATAAAAGGTCATTTACACACATAGCAACCAAATCTATACCAACAGTATGGTGAATCCCACTGTCAATCGCTAGTTTTAGTTTTGTACCAACTCCATCAGTTGCAGCGAGCATCACAGGTTCTTTGAACCCTTTTGGTAGTTCAAAAGCACCAGCAAAAGAGCCGATTCCACCCATAACACCATCTATTTTTGTTGATTTTACAAGTGGTTTTATGTTTTCTACAAAACTATTTCCTGCATCTATATCAACACCTGCATCTTTATAGGATATTTGACTCATAATTATGCATCCGTAGCTTCTGGTAAATCACATTTCTTTGTAAAGATACAAAGAGGGCAAAAATTTGCAATTCCTGCTATGAGTGGTATAACACCTAAGTAAAACCAAAAGTTTCCTGTTATGAAACCTACAACAATTAAAGCTGAACCTAAAATGATTCTAAAAACTCTACAAAATTTTCTTATTTTATTGAAATCCATTTAAATACCTTTATCTTTTTATAAATATCATGCAATTATATCTTTATTAAGTAAAATTAATCCTAATATGATAAAATCCACTTAATAAACATAAGTTAAATATAAATAGGAATAATAAATATGAAAGATTTTATATACCCTGAGATGATGGTTCATGTACCTCTTTGCACAAACAAAAATCCAAAAAATATCTTGATAGTAAGTGATAGTGCTGATAGACTCGCAAAAGAAGTACTAAAACATGATGAGATACAGATAAAAGCTATAGAATGCTCTTTAGATGCGCTAAGTAGTGTAGAGGATGCAAGTGCAGATGTTGTTATATGTGAACTAGATGCAGATGCACTAAATTTATCTCAAATCAATCGTATCTTAAAAGATGATGGACAACTTTCTATTGTACATCCATCTTTGGATGAGGTAGAAACTAATAAAGAGCTTATAGCTATGATAGGTAAATATTTTAAAATAGTTATGCCTTATAACCTTGGAAACTGTACAACTGCTCTTTTAGCATCTAAAGAGTACCATCCAACGGCAGATTTAAATCTTCATCGTGCAGATATGTTAGATGCAGTACATTTTTATAATTGCGATATACATATAGCTTCTTTTGCTATGGGAAATTATATTCGTAAAGAGTATTTAGGGATTATCAAAAACTAATGTCCTCACAAAGCAAAGATGGTTTTAAGTATGCTATAGCACTTACTGGAGGGATAGCTACAGGCAAAAGTACAGTAGCTTCTCTGTTAGCATTAAATGGTATGCGAGTGATAGATGCAGATAAAATTTCGCATGATATACTTGATAATTCTACTTCATGGGTAAGTGAAAATTTTGGTAGTGAGTTTATAACAAATACTAAAGTAAATCGCTCTAAGTTGGGTTCTCTTATCTTCTCAGATACTACTAAAAAGATACTTTTAGAGAAATTTCTTCATCCTAAAATTAGAGAAGAGATACAGATACAGAGTATTAAACAAGATAGTTTTAAATTTCCATACCTTATAGATATACCTTTGTTTTTTGAAAATAATGCTTATGATATAAAAGAGAGTGTGGTTGTTTATACTCCAAAAGAGATACAACTTCAAAGGTTTATGAAACGAAATGGTTATAACGAGGCTGAAAGTTTAAAAAGAATAGCTTCTCAAATGCCAATAGATGAAAAAAAAGATAGAGCAACTTGGGTAGTGGATAACTCTAAAAATTTAAAACACCTTCAAGATGAGGTTGAGAATTTTGTACAAAAGATTAAGGAAATTTATCTATGAATATTACTAAATATAGTGCAAATGGAAATGATTTTGTAGTTTTTCATACTTTTTTAAAAGAAGATAGAAAAAATTTGGCTAGAGAATTATGTCATAGACAAGATGGTGTTGGTGCTGATGGTCTTATAGTATTGCTTCCTCATGATGATTATGATTTTGAGTGGCAGTTTTACAATAGTGATGGAAGTCATGCAGATATGTGTGGAAATGGTTCTCGTGCAGCAGCTCACTATGCTTTTTCTAACAATTTGGCTCCATCTAAAATGAGTTTTTTAACTGGTGCTGGTGTTATAGATGCAGAGGTCAATGCAGACATGGTTTTAAGTGAACTTACTCCTCCTCAAATTTTAGATAACCAAATTGAATTTAATCAAAATAGTTGGTGGCTACTAAATACAGGTGTACCACATCTTGTAAAGTTTGTAGATGATATAACTACTTTTGATATACAAGAAGCAAGAGAGATGCGATACAAATATGATGCAAATGTGAATATAGCCTATGTAGATGGTAAAAATTTGCGTGTTCGTACTTATGAGCGTGGAGTTGAAGATGAAACTTTAGCTTGTGGTACAGGTATGGCGGCTTGTTTTTATAGAGCCTATAAAGAGGGTAAAGTTAGTAATAATATAGAAGTATATCCAACAAGTGGAGATACTCTATATCTAGGTGTCAATGAAAAAACCATCACCTTTCAAGGTAAAGTTAAAAAAATCTTTACTACCTTTTTTTAAGGTAGTAAAGTTGTGATGGAGTTAGTATTTTTTTAGTATTGATTATACATTCTACATGAGCTTTTGTAGCTTTTGCTTTGAGTTTTGAAAGTTTGTCTATAAGAGTAAATATCTTTTGATTGTCTTCACCCATTTTTGTCAACATAACTATCTTTTTTTCTAGTTTTGTAACTTTTGGTTTTATATCTTTAATGCTATTTAAAGTACTTTTTCTAACTTCTAAAAGTTTTGTTTTTTGCTCTTTTGTTAAACTTAATGTTTTGTCATTCCATTTCATTTTAATTAATTTTGTCATATGAGGAAGAGATTTTGTTATAAGAAATGGTGAATTCTTTTTTTGTTTAACTTGCTTTGTTGTATTTTTTGTATTTTTGTTCATCTGTTTCATATTACCTTGACCCATTCCTCTAAAACCTTTCGGTGGATAGTTGTCAAACAGCCATGAAGCGATGATTTTTACTTCTTCTTTTGTAACATTACCTTTTTGAGATGGCATAAGTCCAAATCTTTTTATCTTTTTAGGCATACAGATGGCTTTTGATTTTTGAGGGTCTAAAACATAATCAGATATAAAATTTA
The DNA here is from genome assembly GCA_013153755.1 of Campylobacterota bacterium. Next base: position 9,602 of record JAADDU010000048.1, read on the forward strand.
CAGCATCCACTTTTTTTGGATAACTCATTTTCATATGTCGCATAACACCCATGATGGCTGGCGCAATAACACTAGACATATCTGTAGGCTTTGTTTTTTTATGACACATTAAACATTTTGCATCAAATAATTCTTGTGCAGTTTGTGATGCTTGTGATAAAGAAAAAAGCAACGAAGTGGTTAAAACTAAGTGTGTAAATTTCATGATTAAACCTCCTAATGGTTGAACAAATCTTACAACATAAATGTTAAGTTAGCGTTAATACAATATAATGTTATATTAAAATAAAAAAGAGGTAAAATGATAATACTTTTTGATTTAGATGGAACACTTATAGACTCAACAGATGCGATAGTTAGTACTTTTCATCACTCTTTTGATGTGCATAATGAAAAACATCCACAAGATGAAGAGATTATGGCACTTATAGGTTACCCCCTTGATGTTATGTATAAAGAATTGGGTATAAAAGATGAATTTATTTGGGATTTTGTATCTACATATAAAGAACGATATCGTGAAATCTCAACTACTAAGACAGAACTTTTAAAATCAGCAAAAGAAGCGATAATAGTGGCAAGTAAATTTGCAGAACTTGGGATAGTTACTACAAAAACTGGAAGGTATTCAAAAGTTTTGATGGAGCATTTTGAGTTGATGGATTATTTTAATGTACTTGTTGGTCGTGAAGATGTACAAAAACCAAAGCCAGATGCAGAACCAATTTTAAAAGCATTAGAGTCATTTAAACATAAAGGTAAAGAAGTCTGGATGATAGGAGATACAAAACTTGATTTAATCTGTGCAAAAGAGGCTGGGGTAAAATCTATAGGTGTTTTAAGTGGCTATGATACTAAAGAAACTTTGGAAAAATATACAAATGTTATATATGGTGATGTACTTGAAGCAATAAATCATCTAAAAGATAGGAAAATATCACACACCTAAGGAGAGTTCTTTAAAGCATTCATTACTTCAAGCTATATTTAAGAGCAAGTTGCATAAAATATGGGGTAACTAGAATTGAATATTCTTATGTAAAAATTGAAGGAGAATTTATGCTAGAAATTAGATGGCATAGTCGTGCTGGACAAGGTGCTGTAACAGGGGCTAAAGGTTTAGCAGATGTTATTTCTACAACTGGTAAGCATGTACAAGCATTTGCATTTTATGGATCTGCAAAGCGTGGAGCTGCGATGACAGCTTACAACCGTGTTGATGATAAGATAATTATGAATCATGAAAAATATATGGAACCAGATTTTGTTTTCGTTATTGACCCTGCTTTAGTTTATACATCTGATGTCACTATAAATGGTAAAGATACTACTAAGTATATAATTACAACTCACTTAACAAAAGAAGAGTTAGTAAAAGCTCAACCAAAACTTGAGGGTAAAGAGCTTTATACTGTGGATTGTATCACTATAGCAAATGAGACTATTGGTCGTCCTATCCCAAATACACCTATGCTTGGTGCATTTATGAAAATATCTGGGATGTATGATATAGAATTTTTTAAAGAAAGTATGAAAAGAATTCTTAAAAAACTACCACAAAAGATTGTTGATGCAAATATGATTGCTATTCAACGAGCTTATGACGAAGTGAAATAAGGAGCGTATGATGGCACAAAAAGGATGGGATGAATTTGAAATTGGAGCTATGCTTCGCTCATTTGATGGCAAGATAGATGAATGTTGTGCGTTTACACCACAAAGAGATCGTGCTTATTCAGAAGCTAACTCTCATGTAGCTAGTGTAGCAGACTGGAGACTTATTAAACCAGTTTACAACAAAGATTACTGTATCGATTGTCAATTTTGTTGGATATATTGTCCAGATGTATCTATAATCTCAAGAGATAAAAAAATGATTGGTATAGATATGGATCACTGTAAAGGTTGTGGAATCTGTGTTGAGGTTTGTCCTACAAACCCTAAATCACTTTTAATGTTCCCAGAACAAGCTGATGAAGAAGCAGAGATAGCTTCGTGGCCTACAAAAGATGAGGAGAAGTAATAATGGCATTTGATAAAATGGAATTACAAGATATAGAAGTATGGGATGGTAATCACGCTGCTGCTCAAGCTCTAAGACAATGTCAAGTTGATGTTGTATCAGCTTACCCTATTACTCCATCAACACCTATAGTTGAAGGTTATGCAAAATTTAAGTCTGACAACTATGTTGAAGGTGAATTTGTAATGGTTGAGTCAGAACATGCTGCGATGAGTGGTTGTGTTGGTGCTGCTGCTGCTGGTGGGCGTGTTGCTACTGCTACATCTTCTCAAGGTCTAGCTCTTATGGCAGAGGTATTGTATCAAGCTTCTGGTATGCGTTTACCTATCGTACTTAATATTGTAAATCGTGCATTGGCTGCACCACTTAATGTTAATGGTGACCATTCAGATATGTATATGGTTCGTGATAGTGGTTGGATTCAGTTTGATGCTTTCTCTCCACAAGAAGCTTATGATTTAAATTTTATAGCATTTAAGGTTAGTGAAGACCATGATGTTAGAATCCCTGCGATTGTAAATCAAGATGGTTTTATGACTTCACACACTGCTCAGGGTGTTCACACTATGGATGATGATACAGCTTATAGTTTTGTTGGTGAGTATAAACCGATGAATGATATGCTTGATTTTGAAAATCCTGTAACACATGGTGTACAAACTGAAGAAGATTGGCATTTTGAGCATAAAGCTCGTCAACATAACGATATGATGACTATCGTACCTGGTAAGATTGATGAAGTTTTTGCAGAGTTTGAAAAACTGACTGGTCGTAAATACAACAAAGTTGAGTGTTATGGTATGGAAGATGCAGATGTAGCTGTAGTTTGTATGGGTACTTCTGTTGAAACTGCTCGTGAAGTTGCAACTGAGATGAGAGAAAAAGGGATTAAGGCTGGTGTAGTTGGTCTTAGAGTTATCCGTCCTTTTCCATTTTTTGAGATTGCAGAGGCACTAAAAGATATTAAAGCTGTAGCTGCACTTGACCGTTCAGCTCCAGGTGGTGCTGCTGGTATGTTATTTAATGAAATTGCTGGTTCTTTATATAATACAGATAGCAAAATGCTTTTAAGTGGTTATATTTATGGTCTTGGTGGTCGTGATTTAACTAAAGCACACTTAGTAGAACTATTTACAGAGCTTCAAGCAAATGCTGATGCTGGTAAAATAACAACTACACAACAACAGTTTATCGGTGTTCGTGGACCGAAACTAGCTTATTTATAGGAAATTTTTATGAGTGAAATGAAAAAAATAAAAAACTTAAAAGAGTTTTCAACATCGGCTGATAGATTTGAGGGAGCTAACCTTTTATGTCCAGGTTGTGCACACTCTATCATCGTTCGTGAAGTTTTAAACGCTACTAATGATGACTTAGTTCTTGCAGCTTCTACAG
>JAADDU010000101.1 GCA_013153755.1 Campylobacterota bacterium
CAATAATGTAACAATAATAATAAATGCAGATACTACGAATGTTTATATAACCATATCAAAAAGTATATACAAAAACAGATAAACAAACCAAGTAGTTTCATGTGATGAGTATTATATTGAAAATTATATTTTTACTGTTTTTTACAACCTTTAGTCTTTTTGCCTCATCATCCTGGATGGGGATTGAGAAAGAATTGAAACTAAAAAAACAACTAAACCAGCTAACAAACAATGAGGTTTTGTTTTTAGAAAATCTCATAACCGTTTTAAAAACTTCAAACAATAACTCAATCAATATATATACAAAAAACCAAAAGATAAAAAAGCTTTTTGCAAACGGTGATAGGTTGTGGAGAGAGATCTACCCTAATCTTGAGATGGAGTATTTCACAAAAGACAACTTTTACTACGACAGGCTTTGTAGTGTCGTCACAGGGTACTATACATCGACAAATCAAGATTATCTTAGTATAGATATATATAAAAAACTCATAGACAAAGCCAACAAGGGCAACATCAGCGGAGTTGAACTCTCATCTATGATTAAACTTGCCAAAATATATATGAAACTCGGACAAATTGAGTTGGCAAGGATAACCATAGAAAATATAAAAAACATTATAGATGATTATTTTGAATTAATCTATGATGATATAGAGATGAACGGCAGTTACGGGTTGTTGTTAAACAGTGCTTATAGGGAGTTGGTATTTGAACTTGCCATGCTTGATGAAGATGTGCAGATAGATTTAAAACAGGAACAAAAGTTTTTTGATTTTCTTATCAGAGCCTACAATAAAGCATACTTTTATCTGCCTTTTATGAAACTTGAGGGTGTGCTTGGTGTTAGTGCTGTTTTTGCAGAGTATGACAAAAACTCAATCTCACATACATTTTTTTACACAAACTATGAGCTAATGTACAGATATGCAAAACTGTTTTTTATAAACGGCGATACAAAAAGGGGTAAAATCGCCTTTGAGCTTATGAAAGAAGCCCTGCTTTCAAATGGCAATGGAACATTTCAAGAAAATATAGAAAAAGATGCCATGTCAGAGAAAAGAACATTCCAAAGTCAGGATGAATATGGCAAAAAAATCCCTCTTATATACAGCTATCTGTTATCTTTGTATGAAGCAGATATACAAAGTATAAAAAATCCAAAAGAGGCAAAAGAGACGCTTCAAAAAGCCCAAAACAGTTTTACCCGTTTAAAAAAACTTTACAAAAAACTGCCACCGGAATATAAGTATATAGACGGAGTTTTACAAACTTACAAAGATTTACTTGGCACAAGAGCAAAAATATATGAAAAAAATAAGCTCTACAAAAAAGCTTCAGAGATTTATGATAAGCTAATAGTCGAAAATGAGCAGATAAGGGAATCTTTACCTCTTGAGTTTAGAAGAGGCTACTTCAGAGGGTATGCAAAAGATGCATATCTTGGATTTATAAGGGTAAAAACAAAACTATACAACACCAATACAAACAAAGAGAGCTTTGAGGGGCTTTTATCTGCTATAAATCTTCTAAACTCAAGACAGTTAAAAGACTTAAAACCATCATATACCAAAGAAACAAACCTTTATGATATACAATCAAAACTAAATAAAGATGAGATGGTTTATATCATCTTTGATGTTGAAAAGAGTATACTTTGTGCATCTATAACAAAAGATAAAACATTTGCAACTCTTCTAAAAAAAGAGAAAAATCTAAATCAAAACTTTTATGACATAAAACAAAAGCTTACAAAAGAGCAATACTACGACAGAGATAAACTTTTAGAAATCTCAAGTGGTTTTACAAAGCCTCTTGAGAATTTTAAAGGTATAAAATATATCCATCTGCTTAGTGAAGGTATCTCTTCGATACTGCCTTTTTGCATATATCCGCTTGATGAAAAAAAGATGGTGTTTGAGAGATATATAGTTGATTATCTAACAACTCTAAAAGTGCCACAAAAAATAGAGTTTAGAGAAAATGCAAACCTTTTTGCTGTTGGTGATGCCATATATGATAAGAAGGAAGCACAAAATACTTTTTTAACTTCTCGTTCAGTTAATATCTCTGGTTATTTTGTAAGACTACCTGAAACAAGAGAGGAGATTAGAAGTATATCTACCAAATTTCATCATACAAAACTTTTACTCGGCAAAGATGCAAAAGAGAGCATCATAAAACATACACCTCTTAAAAAATACTCATATATCCATTTTGCAACACACGGTATTTTGGGCGGAGAGATACCAAACATAGATGAAGCGGCACTTGTTTTGACAAAAGAGGAAGGAGAAGATTCACTTCTTGTTGCTTCAGAGATAGCAAAACTAAATTTAAATGCATCGCTTGTTGTTCTTTCTGCATGTAATACCGGTAACGGAAAATATTTCAGAGGGGAAGGGGTTAGTGGTATATCAAGAGCTTTTAAAATAGCAGGAAGTAATAAAATAGTAGCTTCACTTTGGAGTGTGGACTCACTCTCAACTTTAAAACTTATGGAGAGTTTTTATAACTTTTTACTAGATGGCAAACAACCAAACGAGGCTTTATACCTTGCACAAAAACAACTTCAAAATACCAAAATATATGAAAGAGACAAAACTAGAGGTTTACGCAAAAAGGATATGCACAAACCACAAAACACTTATGTAAACCCTTACTTTTGGTCTGCTTTTGTTGTATTTGACTAAACTATTTCCCCAAACAAAAAGAACCAAACATCTTATCTAGCATCTCATCATTTTCAAACGGTCTTGTTATGGAGGCTATAGCTTTTATCGCTTCATTTAGATGGAAAGAAAATATCTCTAGTTCTTGGTCTTGAAGTGGTAAAAGTGCTTCTTGTATATTTGTAAGTGTTTCTTCTACTGCTGATATTTGTCTTTGAGATATAAGCATCATCTCATCAGAACTATTTGTTTTATCCATGATGTTTTCTAAAAGTTTCACAAGTGATACAACACTCTGTTTTGAGTTTAATTCCAAGTCAAAAACCACTGCATCTAAAGCTAATTTTTGTTCTAAATCTATCTTATTTTTCACATAAACTATATGTTTATTTTCTTTATGTGTATCTATGAGTTTTAGTATCTCTTTGTCCTCTTCATCCACCTCTCTTGAAGCGTCAAAAAGGGCTATAACTATATCGCTACTTTGGATAGCTTCTAAACTTCTCTCTATCCCTATCTTTTCTATCTCATCATTTGCTTCTCTTATCCCTGCAGTATCAACTATGCGTATGAGATGGGTACCGATTTTTACTTGCTCTTCGATGGTATCTCTTGTTGTTCCTGCTATGTCACTTACTATGGCACGGTTATAGTTTAAAAGAGCATTTAAAAGTGAGCTTTTACCAACATTTGGTTTCCCCACTATAGCAACTCTAAAACCTTGCATCAAACCCTCTCTTGATTTTGAAGCTATGAGTGTTGAATCTAAAGAGTTTGTTAACTCTTCAAGTTTAGATGCAATGCTTTTTACCAAATCCTCAGGTAAATCTTCCTCTGCATAATCTATGGTAACTTCACTATAGGCAAGTATATGAATAATCTCATCACGAATCTTTTCTATATACTCTTTTAATGAGCCTTTCATCTGCTGTGCTAGTATCTTTGCTGCATCTTCACTTTTTGCTTCTATAAGTGAAGCGATAGCTTGGGCTTCACTCAAATCTATACGACCATTAAAAAATGCTCTTTTACTAAACTCCCCTGCATTTGCTAGTCTTGCTCCTGCATCTAGCGTTGCTTTTAGTATGCTTTGAGCTACTATAAAGCCACCATGACACTGAATCTCTACAACATCTTCTGCTGTAAAAGAGTAAGGAGCTTTGAAGTAGATAACTATAGACTCATCTATAAGTTCATTTTTGGAGTTATGAACACTTGTTAATGTTGCATATCTTGGGGTAAAATCTTGTTTGTGAGTAAGTTGCTTTGCTATATTTAGGGCTCTATCTCCACTTATACGGATGATAGCGATAGAGCCTATACCATTTGCCGTGGCAATGGCTGAGATGGTATCATCAAACATTAGTTTGAGTGATAATCATTTATGATGATATATTTTAAACCATCACGAGTTGAACGGATAGCTACATACTTATCTGGGTATATATCACGAAGTTCTCTTAAAGCGATTTGAACTAAAACACCATCTAAAACTTTTGTTTGAGCTCTTCCATCTCTATCTACACTCTCTTTTACACCACTTAGGTAGCGAGATACTGATTCTTCTTGATTTTTTAAAAATTCTGCAATTTCAAGGCGAAGTTGTAGTTGATATTTGCTATTTATCCAGTTAAAAAGCATATATGAGAGTGCTTTATATCTATAACCCTCTTTACCTATAAGAAGTGCTGCATCTTTACCTTTAAACTCAATAAGAAGTGTATTTTCATCGTATACACTAACTTCTATCTTATCTATCTCAAAACAGATTGAGCTAAAGAGTTCATTTATCTCTTGTGCTATAGTTTCTGCTATATCTGTTGTTGGTTTAAACTCTTCTTGAGGTGTTGTTTCTGTTTGTATGTTGTCAAATTTATCATCATAATCAGCTAGATAAGACTCAACATCATCACTATCATCATCTTCATCATCTTGTGTACTTACAAATGATTGGGGCATGATAGTATCATTTAGGATTGTATGTGATGAATCCTCTTTAAGCTTTTGAGGCTCTTTTTTTGCTTTTTTTACCTTAGGCTTAGGTTTAGGCTTTTTTTTATCTTCTTTAGGTGTTATCGTTTTGTCTATTGTAGCTACAATGATTGCAGACTTTTTAAACATCCCTAAAAAACCACCACTAGGATATTGAACAACCTCTATTTTTAACTCTGTTACAGAACATTCCAGTTTAGAAGCAGCATCACTATATGCTCCTTCTAGTGTGGTTGATTCTATCTTAATCATCTTTCTTTACCACTTTTTTATCTGCAATATTTTCAACAACTGCTTTTGCATCTTTAGCATTTGCAAATTGTTGATTTACAATAAACTGTTGTGCTATTGAGAAAAGATTATTTACAAACCAATAAAGAACTAAACCAGAAGGGAAAGTTAAGAAGAAAAATGTAAATATCACTGGAAGATATTTCATGATTTTTTCTTGCATAGGATCTGTAAAGTTATTTGGTGTAAGTCTTTGTTGGAAAAACATAGATGCACCCATCAGGATAGGAAGTACATAAAACTCATCCATACGAGAAAGGTCAGTTACCCATAACATCCATGGTGCACCTTGAAGCTCAACAGCATTTAAAAGTACACGATAAATAGCAAAAAATATAGGTATTTGTAAAAGCATCGGTAAACAGCCACCAAGAGGATTTGCATTATGTTTCTTATACATCTCCATAGTTGCTGCATTCATACGCTGAGGGTCACCTTTATACTTCTCTTTTATCTCTTTTAGTTTAGGTGAAAGCTCTTTTATCTTTTGCATAGATACCATACCCTTGTATGTTAGAGGGTATAAGATAGCTCTTATAGTTAAAGTTAAAGCGATGATAGCCCAACCCCAGTTACCGAAGATACCATATAAAAATGACAAAAATTGAAATAATGGTTTAGATGCAAAAGTAAACCAACCATATTCTATAACATTTGTAAGTATAGGTTTGATACTTTTAAGTGTAGCATAATCTTTTGGACCTACATATCCATGAAATGAGATATTTTGCATACCATCAAAGTATACTACAGGATTATCATCTCTATCCCTGTCTATAACAACTGTAGTGTCTTTTTTAAAGCCATACATAACAGATGCATTGTATTGGTCAAATGATGCTACAAGCTCTACGCCTGTAAAACTTTTTCTAGTTTCTGCATCCCCATCAGCGATTATAGTTAGAAGTTCATCATCAGTATAAACTAAAGCTCCAACAACAGACATCATTTGTTCTTTTTCATTTACTTTTGGTCTTTGACCTAAGTATATAAAGTATCTTTTGTCTTGAGAGAGTTTTATATCGACATCATAATGTCCATCAGCATAAAAAGTGAGTTCTTTTGTAATACTAAGAGAAGATAAATTTTGAGTGATTGTAACTTTCTTAGCACTGCCATCTAAAGATAATTCACTGATCTTTGAACTATATGCAACACTCATCGCTTCTTTGTTTAAAGTCTCATCCATAAATCTTAAATAAAGAGGTTTCATTCCATCAGCTGGAATTAGCTGAGCATGTCCTCCATCTTTGTTATTGAATTTCTCTTGCAATAATTCTTTTGAAGATATACGACCTAAAGTATCGATTTTTAAAATATAATCTTTACTATGAACAGTTAAAATAGTATTTAAAGCATTTACTACAGGTTGATTGTTCTGTGGAGCTACATAATTTGAACTATCTGCAGGTACATTAGAACTAGTTGTCTGCTGTTGTTGTGCAGAAGTAGTTTTTAAATGAACATTTTGTTGAGCTGAAGTATTTTCAGCAACCTCTGGTTGTACAGGTGGAAAGATAGCTGTATAAACTACAAAAAAAGCAATAGAAAGTGCTACTGCTAACATAAGTCTTTGATTTGGTGTCAATTTTTCTAACACGATTACCCTTTATATGAAAAATTTTTTATGATATAAAAACGGTTTTTTTTATTGGGAACCAACCAATATTTTATAGAATCAAGTCCTAGTTCTTTAGGCTTTATAGATAGTTTATCAAGTAATGGATACTCGATACCTCCATCAAAAAATTGATTACAACGAAGTATTCTAGTAAAAGTGTGGTAAAAAGCACTTGAAATTGAGTTGTTTTCAAAATGAATTCTTGCATATTCACTACAAGTTGGGTAATATCTACAACTTCCAAACCCAATAAGGGTAAAAAATTTCTGATATATCCACAATAATTTTAATAAAAATTTTCTTATCATGCTTTATTCACTTTGAAAACTTTTAGATTTTTTTAAAATCTTTTTAAAATCATAGTCTAATTGATGATGAGAAGTTTCGCTGATTGATTTTTTTGCTACAAATATATATGTGGCATCATTAAGTTTTTGTGAGTATGTTAAAAATAGAGCTCTAAGTCTTCTTTTAGCTCTATTTCTTTTTACTGCATTACCAATTTTTTTAGTTGCTGTAAAACCAACTTTCTTAGTTGATTGTTGTGGAAGATAAAAAAGGACTACACTACTTGAGTGTATGTTCTTTCCTCTTTTATATATATACTGAAACTCTTTGTGTTGTTTCAGTGTGGAAAAACCGCCTAAACTGTCAATCTTTTACGACCTTTTGCACGACGACGATTTAAAACATTACGACCATTTTTAGTTGCCATTCTAGCTCTAAAACCGTGAGTTCTTTTTCTCGGTGTATTATGAGGTTGGTATGTTCTTTTCACGACATATCCTTATTTAAAATTAAGTTTGAAATTATATATAAAATTTACTTAAATAGTTGTTAATACTAAAATAAAAAATCTTTTAGTGAATCATTGTGTGATTGTTCAAAGCTAGTATCTGGTGTAAAAAGGTGTTTAGTTTTTACCTCATGGCACTCTCTGCACTCCTCAAAAACTTTATGTTGAGGTATCTTTTGTGGTTCTAAATCATCCTGAGAATGGCAAGAAAAACATTTTTCTCCACACTCAAGATAATTTTTTGTACTTGCACTATGACATTCTATACAACTTTTCATAGCTAAATGGTTTTTATCTTTATCTATATTTTTAGCAAGTTTTTTATGGCAGTCTAAGCAATTTCCCATACTGCCATAAAGAGATAAAGTTAAAATACTTAAGATAATTATATATTTCATAGTTTTATTATATCTTAGTTTTATTTACGAAATTTTAACTTCTATCTCATCATTAAGAAAATCAAACTCAACTTGTGAACCTTCAACTACTTTACCCTCTAAAATAAGGTCAGCTAATCTATCTTCTACTATCTCATACAATGCTCTTTTTAATGGTCTTGCACCATAAACAGAGTCAAATCCAGCTTCTGCTATATATGCTTTTGCACTATCACTTAGGCTTAGTGTTATATCTCTTTGAGCAACTTTTTTACTTATATCATTAAAAAATATATCTACTATACCAACTATTTGCTCTTTACCTAAAGCATTAAAGATAACTATATCATCTAGTCTATTTAAGAACTCAGGCTTAAATGCTTGGCGTAATTCACCTAAAACAAGTTCATTTAGTTTCTCTTCATCACCCTCATTATTGATAATTTTATCACTTGCTATATTTGATGTTAAGATAATGATAGTATTTGTAAAATCGACTGTCACACCTTTGTTATCTGTAAGTCTTCCATCATCTAACACCTGTAATAATACATTAAATACATCTGGGTGAGCTTTTTCAACCTCATCAAAAAGGATTACACTATAAGGTTTTCTTCTTACTGCTTCTGTAAGCTGTCCACCCTCTTCATATCCTACATACCCTGGTGCTGCACCAACAAGACGAGATACTGCGTGTTTTTCCATATACTCACTCATATCTATTCTTATCATCGCATCTTCACTGTCAAATAAAAATTTAGCTAAAGTTTTAGCTGTTTGTGTTTTACCTACACCTGTTGGACCAAGGAATAAGAAACTACCTATTGGTCTATTTGTATCACTAAGTCCTGCTTTATTTCTTTTTATAGCACGAGCCACTGCATGGGTAGCTTTACTTTGACCAACCACATCTTTGTTTAACTCATCTTCAACATTTAAAATCTTATCTTTTTCTTCTTGAAGCATCTTATTTACTGGTATATTTGTCCATCTTGAGATGATAGATGCGATAGATTCTTCATCAACACTATTTTTAAGTAGTGTTCCTGCTTCTTGCATCTTATCCCAGTTTTCATTTATCTGTTTTTCCTCTTCTAATAAGGTTGGAATCTCTCCGTATTCTATCTCTGCTGCTCGATTAAAATTTGATTCATTTTTAGCTAGTTGTGCTTCTCTCTTTTTTGCCTCTATCTTATTTTTAATTATTGAAATTTTTTCAAAAACCTCTTTTTCAGTAGCGAATTGAGATTCTAATGCTCTTACTTCCTCTTCAACATCTGCCAACTCTTTTTCTATCTCTTTTAATCTCTTCTCATTAGCTGGAGTTTTCTCCATCTTTAGAGCTTCTTGTTCAACATGAAGTTCAGAAGAGCGTCTTTTTGCACTACTTAGAACTGTTGGCTCAGACTCTATCTGCATTTTAAGCTCTGCTGCTGCTTCATCTATAAGGTCAATAGCTTTATCTGGTAAAAATCTATCTGCTATATATCTATCTGAGAGTCTTGCTGCTGCTACTAAAGCACTATCTGTAATATTTACATTGTGATGAGCTTCAAGTCTCTCTTTTATACCTCTTAAAATTTGTAAAGATTGATTTACAGTTGGCTCATCAAGATTAATTGGTAAAAATCTTCTTTGAAGTGCTGTATCTTTTTCAAAATATTTTCTATACTCTTTTAGAGTTGTTGCACCTATGGTATGAAGCTCTCCCCTAGCAAGCGCTGGTTTTAAGATATTTGCAGCATCCATGCTACCCTCACTAGCCCCTGCTCCAACTATGGTATGAATCTCATCTATAAAGAGAATGATATTTCCACTTTGTTTCACCTCATCTATAACTGCTTTTAGTCTATCTTCAAACTCACCTCTATATTTTGCACCAGCGATAAGTGCCGACATATCAAGAGCTACAACTCTTTTATTTTGCAAAGAAGTTGGAACATCTCCATTAGTTATTCTTTGAGCTAGACCTTCAACAAGTGCTGTTTTACCAACACCTGGTTCACCTAAAAGCATAGGGTTATTTTTAGTTTTTCGGATAAGAATCTGCATCATTCTTGTTATCTCTTCATCACGACCTATAACTGGAGAGAGTTTACCCTCACTTGCTTGTGTGGTTAAGTCTATACCATACTTTTCTAAAGACTCTAGTGTCTCATCACCACTTTGAGAATCTATCTTAGTACCTCCACGAGAAGCTTCTAGGTTTTTAGCTAACTCAGATATATCTATATACTTTTTAAGGATAGAGTTAAATGGTTCATTTTTTAAATTTGCAAGTATATACGTGTCTACTGCTAAGAAACTATCTCCATTTTTAGTCATAAAGCCTATGCCATTTTCTAAAGTTTTTATAAAATCATGACTTAATCGTATGTTCTCTTTAGTTATGTTAGAAGATTTTGGTAATTTTTCACTTAAACTTTTTATATCCAACTCTATGGCAGTTTTATCTACATTCATTTTATTAAACATCTGATTTAGTAAAGAGTTTGAGTTTGTAAGCAATGCCCATAAAAAATGTAAACTTACCACTTCTTGGTTTTTGTTATATAATGCTAGAGAAACAGAAGACTCTATAGCTTCTGTCATGTTGTTTGTTAATTTTTCAAATATGTTATTCATAATTAATCCTTTAATAGTTTTATAAAAGAATTATAGCAAGTTGAGTGTAACTATGTCAAGTCAAGTTAGTCTTTTTTGCTCATACCTTTTTAGCATACTTTTATTTCCACTTACTCCACCACTATGTATATATAGTATGTCTTCATCTGTTTGTTCCAATATAGACAACCACATAGATGGAGCATAAAGTAAATCAAACTCAACACCAGCATCTTTAGTTTTATAATATATTTCTAAAAACTCTTTATATGGCTTAGCAAAATGATACTTCTTTTTTGGTTTTAATATTACTAAATTTTGAGGTAATTCATGTAGTGCAGACATCTGCTTTTTAAGATACGCAACATCTCCAACACAAGGAGTTGTATAAACTGTATATTCTGGCATACTAAGAGCTAAGTAAAGAGCTGTTGTACCTGTTCCTGATGGTGTAGCTAAAGATTTAACACTTAGATCTGCTTCTCGAATCTCTCTAGCTAAAACTTCTAGACCTTTATGAGCTTCTTTTATAGCTCCACCTTGGTCTATGATAAAAGTTTTTTCATCCATATTAAATCTAAGTGAAGATATTTTATCTCTATAAAACCCGTTTTCTATCTCTATATGTTCCATGCCAAGCTCTATAGCATGATAATAATTTCCTACATTCTGCTCTTTTTGTGTTGTAGCTACTAATTTTGTATAGTATATAAATCTCCAACCCTTGTTTTTACACATAGATGCGATGGCTAGCATAGCATTTGATTGTGTTCCACCATAAGAGATGACTGTATCTAATTTATTTGAGGGGGTTTGTAAAAGTGTATATAGTTTTCTATATTTGTTCCCAGCTAAAAAAGGGTCGATAAGATCGTCTCTTTTAACAAGGAATTCTCTCTCATCCAATATAATTTTGGATATAGGAGAGTTATTCATTTTTATTTAATTGTAGCTTTATCTTTTAGTTGTTTAATCTTTTTTTGCATTTTAGCTTGAAACTTTTCCATTTTAAGTCTTTGCTCTATAAAAGATTTTACTTCTGTAAAAGCCAATAGTTGTTTTGGTTTTTTATCTTCTAGATAGATTACATGGTATCCAGCAGAAGTTTTCACTGGCTCTGTTGTGATAGTTCCAACTTTCATACTAAAAGATTTATCATTAAATGCAGGTAACATTTGACCCTGAACAAAATAACCTAAGTCACCACCTCTAACATTACTAGGTCCAGTAGACTTACTTTTAGCTAATTCAATAAACTTTGCCTTAAGAGCCTCGCCTTTTAAATTTTTAAGTTGAGAGATAATTGCTTTTGCATCTGAAGCATTTGCAAGCAAGATATGACGAGCATGAACACTCTCTTTTTGATTAAATTCTTCTTTATTTTTATCATAATAATTTTTTAATTCTTTGTTTGAAATATGGATTGTATCAGCCATCTTTTTTTGCCAAACTTGTATAGCCAACTCTTTTTTAACTCTTGCTTGAACTTTTTTAAACTCTGTCTTAAAATCTTTTGATTTAAGTACACCAGTTTTTTTAGCATCACCATACACTAACTCTTTTATCATAAGCTGTTCTAAAACTTGCTTTCTAAACTCTGCTTGTTTCTCTACTGGTACTTGGTTAAATCTACCTTGTGTAGCATTCATAAGTTCAGTATCTACATCTTTTTGAGTTATTTTAACCCCATTGACAGTTACAAGTGTTGTTGCACTAGCCACTGAAGCAACAAATAAAAATGCCGTTATAAGTTTTGTCATTTTTTTCATAAATATTCCTACTTTTATAGTTTGATAAAAAAATTTTAGTGCTTTTATGCTAACGATTATTAAACAGAAGCAACTTTAAGGTATTTGTCCAAGACACTTTCTAATTTTTCACGAGTTAATGGTTTTGCCATATAGTCATCTAGTCCTTCATTTAACAACATCTCTTTATCACCTTGCATAGCCATAGCTGTAAGTGCTACTATAGGAGTAGAAGTATTTAAATTAACTCTACCTTTTATCTCTTTAGTTGCCATTATCCCATTTTTCTCTGGTAAATCAATATCCATAAATATAATGTCAAATTTCTTTTGTGAACATTCTTTTACAGCTTCATTTCCATTGATAGCAGTTAAAACATCTATATTATACTCTTGGAGTAGTATTTGTATTAATTTTTGATTTATCAAATTATCTTCAACAACTAATGCTGAGATGCCTTCTCTTCGCTTACTTGTTTGTTTCTCATTTATTTGAACAACTTGACTTCTTTTATATATTTGATTTAGTTGTTTTGATACAGAACTAGGAAGGAGAGGTTTTCTAAAAACTGTATCTACAATATGTGTTAATCTTGTTTGAAGTTTTTCACTTTCATTTAGTAAAAGAATAACAGGTGCTTTTTTTGAATATCTTCCAAGTTTTAACATCCATGATGAATCATCTTGGTCTGCTATGATAAATAATGTTTCTACACTATTATATACATTT
>JAADDU010000020.1 GCA_013153755.1 Campylobacterota bacterium
CTATATACTCAGATATCGCACCCTTATCTTTTGAAGTACTTTCCCATGTAAATGTAGGTAGAGAAGCTATAAACTTTTCTAAGTACAAAACTATAACTAAAGAGATAAAGATAAAACGCTTAAAAAGGTGTGTACAAACTGTTAGAAATGAAATGATGCCACTAGAGAGTTATTTAATGTTTCATGATGAAGCGATACTAACAAAAGAGGATAAAAAGATTCTCATAGAGTGGTTTGAGAGTGAATTAAGAAGATTATCCCCTGATGAATGGATATAAGGAGTTATATATGTTAGTAAAAACAGTTGTAGTGTTATTAGTTAGTTTGTTTGTGTTTAATGGTTGTGCAAGGAATGATGTACCGGAGTATGATGGTAGAGATTACAACCAGATAAAAAGATATGATGTAGGTAGTGTTATAGATGCAAGAGCAGTAACGGTGTCAGATAATGGTACAGGTAAATTTTTAGGTGCGATTATAGGAGCTGTTGTTGGTTCTACTATAGGTGGTGGAGATGGTAGAACTTTAACTTCTTTAGGTGGTGGGCTACTTGGTGGTTATGCTGGTAAAGAGTTAGGCAGAGCTAATGCAAAAGAGCTTGTGGTTAAATTAGATAGAGGTGAAAATGTTGTTGTCGTTGTAAAAGGAAAAGATATCAATATAGGTGATAGAGTTAGAATCATTAAAGATGGTAATAAAGTAGCACAGGTTGATAAACTGTAAAACTATTTGTGTTTTTTTCTTTTGTTTCGCTCTTCTCGTTTCTTTTGAATTTTATCTTTGATTGAGTGAAATTGAGCTATGTTTTCATCTTTTATACCAACTTTAGTATGAGCTATATCTTCTCCAGGCTCTATATTTAAGATACCAGATTTATTCATGGCTAGTATTTGAGATGGAAATACACTTCTATGCCCTGTTATGATAAAACTAATCACTATGGATATAGCTGCATAATGAGCAACATCTAAGCCAAAAACCTCCATAGCCATTATAGTTGCTGCTATAGGTGCATTTGTAGTACCAGCTAACACACTTACAAACCCAAGAGCTGCGAAAAAAGAGAGGTTGTCTCCTATCAAAGTTCCAAATAGATGCCCACTTGTAGCCCCTATGTAAAAGATAGGTGTAACTATACCACCACTTCCCCCACTACCAAGTGTAACAGAAGTAAAGATAGTTTTTAGTAAAAATGAGTACCATGGTATATTTTCATCAAAATATACCGAGTTTTGAAGTACATGGTCTATTGTATCTAATCCTAAACCAAAATACTCATCCCCAAATATAAGAGATAGTATGATTAGACTAACACCAGCTCCAAATGCTTTTAGATATACATTTAGTTTTATTTTCTCTATAGTTCTTGATACCCTCTTAATCATAGTTATAGTAATATCTGAGACTAAACCAAAAAAGATACCAGCTAGCACAACTTGAAAGATAAGATGTAAATCAAGTTTCATAGGTTGTATAAAATTGATGTTAAAGTAAGTGTATTCTATACCTAAAAACTGTGCAGTTGTAAAAGCTGAAAAGCCAGCTATAAATGATGGTAAAAGAACTTCATATCTAATGATTCCAACCACTAAAACTTCTAAACCAAAAATAGCACCAGCCAAGGGTGTCCCAAAAACAGTTGCAAAACCAGCACCTATCCCACAAACTACTAGTTTTTTTCTATCTTCTTTACTAAAGTGAAATATATCTGAAATAAGTGAAGCCATCCCTGCGCCTATCTGAGCTCCTGGACCCTCTTTGCCAGCTGAGCCACCTGAAAAAATAGTTATAATGGTTGCCAAAAGTTTAACAGGAATTACTGCTATCTCTATCTTTCCACTTTTTTTATGAACAGATTCTATAACTTTTTCAGTACCATGTCCATGTGCATCTGGTGCAAAAGTTTTAACTATCCAAATGGTAAACATAAGAGCAAAAGGAAGTAGATAATAGTATGCAAATGGTGTTATATCCCTATGGTTTTCAGCAAATTGAAGAGCATCTAAAAAAAGAGTTACTACTGCTCCAATAACGATACCAATAACAGAAGATAGTATCAACCATTTTGAGACACTTACAAAGATACTGATTTGTTCAAGAGAGTGTTTTTTCATGGATACTTCTTATTTATTATGCTTCCAAAGTTTAACATTTATTTATGAAAATATTTGCTAAACATAAGGAAGAATAATAAGATTTAAAAAAAGAGAACCATTTAGTAACAAAGTTAAAATTTATAATTAAGTATCACTCTTATAACCTTAACTTCAACATTTTTATTTTTAGGTGGTAACTCTGTAGCTCTTTGATATATATACTGCACTCTAAAAACAAATTTTGAGATGCTTTTCCCAATTCCTAAAGCATAAGTTCTATCAAACTCCATAGCATGGTGTTGTAGTTTAGAACCTTCATTCATTACACTAAAGGCTCTTTTGCCAATAAAAAAACCACCTCCTATATGGTAACTTTTATAATGAGCATGAAGTTTTAAACCAGTTGTAAAATACTCTTTTTTTGTATTTTTTGTAAAAGAGTTTGGTTTATCATCTCTTAGTGAGATATATTTTGTAATGGATGAAATTTTTAGTTTTAAGTGATTAAATTTAGTTTTAAAATCAATTCTAAAATCACTTTGATTTACATTAAAATCTTTGTAGTTTGTATAGAACTGTGTAAAATTTAGAGTTGTTCTTTTATTGGGTATATAGCTACACCCTGCTCCATAGGTTTTCCCACCACTAGTAATGGCTATGTTGTCACTAAAGACCTTGATATAGTTTAGATTAAAGGCTATTTTATCATTTAGTTTATAGTTATATTTTAAAAAGAGTTTTTTGTTTTTTAAGTCCTCTTTTAGTGGTGGTTTTTTTGTATCTGCTTTAGCCTCTTCATAAGTGATTTTATAAGCAGAGTTTTTATGATGAAAGTCGATGCCAACACCGTATGCTACACCCTCTTGTTTTTGTTTAGAATTAGTATAGTCTTTATTTTCGTAGTATGTTGAGATAGATGAGTGTAAAGTCTCAGAAATCTCTCCAAATAATGCAGTAGCTACTAAAAGTAGCAACAATGATTTTTGCATAATTATCTCCAGATATTTATTTTAATTTTGATTATGTGATTAAATTAAAATATATAAGGAGGTGCTCTTAGACTTATATTGTTTTGTGTAAATTTTGAGCATAAATTAGATAGTTTTGTTACAATTAATTCAGTAGTTATCTCTAGTTCTTGAAGATATGTTACTTTTATTGGTGTGTCTGCATCTATCATAGATGAGTTAATAGTACAAATTTTACATTCTGGATGAACTTTTAAATCGTTATGATGATGAAAAGAGGCAACAATGGTAGCGATTATAAAAATAATGCTAAAATATCTCTTTATAAAACCCAATTTCATTTAGAAATTATATCTAAAATAGAGGATAATGATGTTTAAAAACAATCTAGCTTACGAAGCGAGTGCTGGAAGTGGTAAAACTTTTATGCTCGTTGTTCGTTACCTCTCACTACTTTTTATGGGTGCATCTGCTAACAAGATTTTAGCTCTTACTTTTACAAATAAAGCAGCTTATGAGATGCAAGAGAGGATAGTAGCAACATTAGAAGAGCTACAAAAGCGTGGGGAGTTTGAAGAGATTTCAAAAGTGACTGGTATCTCTAAAGATGAGCTACTTTTAAAGCGTACAAAGGTTTTAAAAGAGTTTTTAGATGCAAATTCAAAGATTATGACCATAGATAAGTTTTTTGCACAAATTCTTAGAAAATTTTCACTCTATGTATCTCTTATGCCAGACTTTACAACAGCACCATCACAGCATGAGATTAAACTATTATCCCGTTTTTTAGCTGATGTTAGCGTTGCTGGTAAAAAAGAGCTTCTTATTACATTATCTTTAGATTCAAAAAAACGATTTAGCGATATATTTATGCTTCTTGAGGAGTTTTATGTAAAACATAATGAACTATCGCATTTAAAGTTTACAAAAGGTAGTTATAAACATTATGAAGATATTGCTATGGATGCACTAGAAGGCTTGAAAAATATAGTTCAAAACTGTACTAGTGCATCTGAGTCTTTAAAAAAAGCAGTAGATATTGATAATTTTGAAGAGCTTAGATATAAAACTTGGGTTAGTAAAGACTCTTTGGAGTATTGGGTTTTTAAGAAGTGTTTTATACCGGAGATGGATATATATCTAAAAACTATACAAGATGCAGTACTATCTCATGCAAAAGTAAAAGAGCAAAACTTCTTTTATGCACTAAGTGAGTTAGTAGATATATATATGAAATCTAAAAAGGCACTTTATACTCAAGATAATGAACTTAGTTTTAGTGATGTAACCATACTTGTATATCAAATTTTAAAAGAGCATATAGATAGTGAGTTTTTATACTTTCGTTTAGATGCACAGATAGAGCATATACTCTTAGATGAGTTTCAAGATACTAGTGTTTTGCAGTATGAAATACTAAAGCCTCTTATACAAGAGATAGTTTCTGGGAATGGTTCTAGTGAGATGGGAAGTTTCTTTTTTGTTGGGGATGTAAAGCAATCTATCTACAGGTTTCGTGGTGGTGTATCTGCACTTTTTGGAACAGTTATCAAAGAGTGCAATACAGAGGTTCAACCTCTACTAACAAACTACCGTTCACAAAAAGAGGTTATAGAGTTTGTAAATGAAACTTTTAAGCAAAAGATTAAAAACTATCTACCACAAAAAGTAAGAGATGAAGCAAATGGTGGATATGTAGAAGTTTTAAAAAGCGAAGAGTTACTTCAAGACACTTTAGAACAAATAAAAAAGCTCATAAGTTTAGATGCACAACTAAATGATATAGCGATACTCTGCTCGACAAATGGGGATGGAGAAGCTATAAAAGAGACACTTCAACATGAAGGTATAGAGGTAGTAACAGAAACAACAACAAAGCTCATAAATCAAAGAGAAGTAAAAGCAGTTTTAGAGTACTTAAAGTATCTTTATTTTAAGAAGCAGATATACAAAGAAAACTTTTTTACACTTATAAATCAAGAGTTACAAGATATAACAAACATAGATATAACAAAAGTAAAACTTTTTGATGTTATAAAAAATGTTATAGATAAGTTTAAACTTTTTAGTGATGATTTTCATCTTATAAGGTTTTTAGATGCAGTGCAAAAGTATGATGATATAGAGGAGCTGTTATTTGAGTATGAAAGGCTAGATGAAAGTGCAGGAACATCAGATATAAATGGTGTTAGAGTTCTTACTATTCATAAATCAAAAGGTTTAGAATATGACCATGTTATAGTGATGGATAGACTAAAAAGAAAACCAAATGCAAGAGATAGTATCATCTATAAATATGACAATATAAAACTAACCAACCTTTATCTACGAACAAAAGGGAGAGAAGAGTTAGATGCAGAGTATAAAGATGCACTACAAAAAGAAAAAGAACTAGTTTTAGAAGATACGCTAAATAGTTTATATGTAGCTTTTACAAGGGCAAAAGAAAATCTTATCATCCTCACAAAAGAAAAAGATTCATTATTTGAAGTGTTAAACTTAGAGGAAAAAGTATATGGAGAACTTAGATGCAATGAGTTTATAAGACCTAAAAAAGTGCAACCTCCTAAACTACACTATAAAGAGTTATACTACGGGACTCAAAGTGATATACTAAAACTACAAGATAATGCAAAAGAGGATTTAAAATCCATAAACTTTGGTCTTGCTATGCACTATATGTTAGAGATGCTAGAGAGCTTTCATTTGAGATGTCTAGATAATGCTTTTGATATGATGTTAAACAAATATGGAGCTATCTTAGATGCAGTGGAACTAAAAGATATAAAAAGTAGAGTTTATATGCTATTAGAAGATAAAAACTTTTTAAATCTATTAGATACAGAGTACTACAGAGAAAAAGCGATAAGATATAAAAATAACTTAAGATATATAGACCTTTTAGTTAAACATGAAGATAGTTGGAGTGTTATAGATTATAAAAGTTCTACTTATGCACATGATGAACACAAAAAACAAGTAAATTTTTATGTAAAAGCGATAGAGAAGATAACAGGAGAAAGGGTAGATGGGTATCTTTGTTATATGTTAGATAAAGAGGTAAAAATAGTTAAAATTTAAAAAAAGTATGTTTTAATTAAGCTTGTTATATATATAATATCCCATAGTAGTTATATTCAAAAAGCTATTTTAGGAAATTTGGATATACCTATTTAATTTAATGAAAATTAATTGGTAAATTTAAATTTTTGGAGGTCTCTTAAATGAAGAGATTAATATCTGGTTTTTTAGTTTTTAGTGCTATCTTATTGTTTTCAGGATGTGCAAATAAAGTGGCAACTTATGCAGTATCTACTAATAATGTTTTGTCATTACAAGGTATGTCTAAAGAAAATGGTAAGATTAATTTAGGTGATTTTACAGATTCAGATAAAAATGAAGCAAAAGTAATGTGTAGATTAGCTACACCAATAGGAACACCAAGTGGTGAAACATTTAGCTCGTATATTAAAGATGCTTTTACAAAAGAGCTACTTATATCAGGAATGTATGATCCAAACTCTAAAGTAACAATATCAGCAAATTTAGATGATATTTATGGAAGTACTACTATTGCAAATGCTTATTGGGAATTTAAAGTTACAGTGAAATCATCTAATGGATTAAGCTATAAAGTACATACGAAGTATGAGTATGAATCAAGTTATTCTGCAGCCTCAGCATGTTCTGAAATGCAACGCTCATTTGTCCCAGCAGTTCAAAAATTAATTGGAGATATTGTTCAAAATCCAAAATTTAAAGACCTAATAAAATAAACTAATAATATTTGAGATAAGTTTTAAAGCTTACCTCAAATATTAACTAAAGCTACTTCTTTTTTCTTTTCTTATCTTTTTGAAACTGTTTATATTCTTTTTCAAATTTTTTTCTTCTAGAGTAAGAGAGTTTATCAATAAAAAGAATTCCATTTAGGTGGTCTATCTCATGTTGAATAGCGATACTAAGCAACCCTGTAGCTTCTAAAGTGTGTTCTTTACCATATCTATCTTGATACTTTATGGTTATATTCTCGTATCTTTTTATATCTTCATAAAAACTAGGGACACTTAAGCAACCTTCTTGATAAGTTGTTTCACCATCTTTAGTTATTAAAATAGGGTTAATAATCTCTAAAAGATTTTCTTGAACTTGTTCACCATCTTCTAAAGGAATATTTAAAATTAAAACTTGTTTAGGATGATTGACTTGTATAGCAGCTAAACCTATACCATTACTACTCATCATCATCTCATTCATTGCATCTAAAAGCTTATGTAAGTTTTTATCAAATAATTTTATTAAATCTGATTTTAGCTTTAGTCTTCTATCTGGGTATTCAACGATTGTTAACTTCATTTATCTTCTAGCCTTGTGATTTAATAGATACAACAAAATCTCTATCTTTATCTTCATCTGCTTGTTCAACACCTTTTAAAGCACTTGAGACTATCTCTTCTATTGAGTATATGGCAGAGATTTCTGTTATACCTATAGAAATTTTTAAGTTTACTTCTCTGTCTGCTAAAAAGAAGTTACTATTTGCAACTAAATCACAAAGTCTTTCACTTGCTTTTTTAGCACTAGCAATATCTGTATGTTTTAAAAGCATAGCAAAGATACCATTACCATAATGGGAAACGATATCACTTCTTCTTGATGTTTTTAGTAAAAGTCTAGCTATAGTTCTTGTCATAAGCATTATAGCTTTATCACTTTTTATATTATCTCTAAGCTCTTTTGATAACTCTATCATGATAAGTGAACTACTATGATTAAACTCAGTTATAAGTTCACATTCTTGCTCTATTTTTGTTAGAAGATAGCGTTTGTTGTAAACTCCAAATTTATTGTCAAAAATAGTTTCATTTTCTACATCTTTAACGATTTTGGCAGTTTCACTATACAGAGCTTTCATTTGTGAGCTTTGTTTTCTAAGTATTTTGTTTAATTTTGATACATCTCCTTCAAGTGAGGAGGCAATTTCTATAGAAGCTTGTATCTCTTTGTTATGCTCTAATTCTTTTTTTCGTTTATCTAAAATTTTACTCATTAGTGACATATTTTTATACAGATTTGCTGTTACAGTTAAGATACTCTTAATAGATATAAAGCCTTTTTTTAAACTTTGTTCAAGAATGATGGCATTTTCATCATCATTATTTTCTTCTAATTCAAGTATATAGTAGATTTGTTTACGAAGGTTATCACTCTTATTTTCTAAAAGTCTATCAAAATAGAGTGAGAAGTTGTTGGGTGTAGGGGGTAAATCGTCAGATATAAGAGCATCTATAACCTCTTGTGAATATATCTCTAAATCACTAGTAGGCTCATCCATTTCCAATGTAGTAATAGACGAATCTTCAACAGCATCTATATTGCGACGCTTTTTTTTGTTTGCTAAGTCTGACATCTTTAAACCTCCCTACTTTTTATCGTTTTTAACCAATACCTCATCAATCATTCCATACTCTTGAGCTTCAGTTGCACTCATAAAGTTATCACGATCAGTATCTTTTTCTATTTTTTTAATACTTTGTCCACAGTTTTGAGCTAAAATTGAGTTAAGTTCAGCTTTCATGCGTAGTATCTCTTTTGCCTGTATTTCTATATCAGTTGCTTGACCTTGAGCACCACCTAGAGGTTGATGTATCATAATCCTTGCATGAGGAAGTGCATATCGCTTACCTTTTTGACCACTAGATAGTAAAAAAGCACCCATAGATGCAGCTTGACCTATACAAATAGTTGTTATATCTGGACGAATATAGTTCATAGTATCAAATATAGCCATACCAGCAGTAACGACACCACCTGGAGAGTTGATATAAAAATATATATCTTTTTCAGGGTCTTCTGCTTCTAAAAATAGCATTTGTGCGACTATTGAAGAGGCAACAGCGTCGTTAACCTCTCCACTTAGCATGATAATTCTATCTTTTAAAAGACGGGAATAGATATCATAAGATCGCTCACCACGACCTGTTTTTTCTACTACATAAGGGATATAGCTCATTACTTATGCTTCTTTTATCTTTTCATTAAGCAGTTGTGAAAGAACTTTATCTTCAACCATTGACATTTGAATAGCAGGAAGGTAACCAGCTTCTTTGTACTGCTCATAAGTTTTTTGAGGGTCTTGACCAGTTTGCATCGCTTCATAATATATAGTTTGCATAACTTCTTGTTCTTCAACTTTTATATTTTTTGCTACAGCTAAAGCATCTACTATAAATGTTGCTCTTACACTTCTTTGAGCATCTTCTCTTAATGTTTCTCTTAATTCATTTAGTTTGTCTGCATTTTCACGAAGTTCTTTAATCTCATCTTCACTCATGCTTGAAGCTTTCTTGTTAAGAGCCATATCTATCTCTTGTTCTACAACAAACTCTGGTAAATCAAATTCAAGTTTTTCTACAAAAGTTTCTAGAAGTGCTGGTTTTAGCTCATCATTGTAAAGTTTTGCTAGTTTTTCACTTTCGATTTGAGCTTTTACTTGTTTTTTAAGTTCATCTAAAGTTGCATTTTCATCACCTGGAAGCATTTTTTTAGCTAGTTCATCGTCTATAACAACTTCATCTTTTACTTTAATACCATTTACTTTTACTTTAAACATAGCCTCTTTACCAGCTAAGTCTTTTGATTGGTATTCTTCTGGAAATGTTACAGTTATCTCTACTTCTTCATCTCTTTTTACACCAACAAGTTGATCTTCAAAACCAGGTATAAACTGACCACTACCTAAAAGAAGTTCAAAGTTTTCAGCTTTTCCACCAGCAAATGCTTCACCATCTACAAAACCTTCAAAATCGATTACAGCAGTATCTCCCTCTTTCATTTTACGGTTTCTTGCTATATCTTTTAGTGGAGCTTGATTTTCTGCCAAATCTTGGATTCTTTTATCAACCTCTTCATCACTCACTTCTGGTTTTTCAAAATCAGGTACTAAATCTTCATGTTTATCAAGAGTTATATTTGGTCTGGTTGCAATTTTTACAGCAACTTCTATCTTGTCATCACTTTTGTCAAATTTAGTGATATTTGGCTCACCTATAAGGTCTTCACTTTTTATGCCTAGTTCATCTAAGCCAGTACTAAGAACTGTTCTAAGTGCTTCAGCTTCTGCATCTTGAGTTAAACGCTCACCATATTGTTTTTTTACAATAGCAACAGGTACTTTACCTTTACGAAAACCTTGAATACTAGCAGTCTTTGAAAGCTCTTTAGCTAATTTTTCTAAGTTTTTATTTACTTCATCCATTGAGATTGTAGCTTCAATCTCAGCATTTGCACCATCAATTTTATGTGATTTGATTTCCATCAATTTCCTTTTTTTTCTTCTAATTAGTTTTAAAATAAACCATTATTTTTAGCAATATTATCTAAAATCTGCTTTTAATTAGCTTTTACACATTTTTGGTTTAAAGTTTAAAAATAAAAACATGACAACTGCTAAGTCTATCATTACATCAGCAAAATTAAATACAGCAAACCCAGCTTGACCAGCTATAGGATATGGCCATCCATGCCAATAAAACATATCTACAACCCCACCATGTACAAATCTATCATATATATTTGAAAAAGCACCACCTAGCATAAGTCCAGCTGGTAAAGCATAACAAACTTTTTTTAAATTTATTATATATATTAAGACACCACTAACAACTATTAGTTGAATATATTTTAACCACTCATCTAAAAAGGAAAGCATAGAAAAAGCCACACCTTTGTTGTAAACCAAAATCAAGTCCATATAATTTGAATAATATCTAAAACCATCAACAAAAAGCATCTTTATGTTTTGATCTATGATAAAGATACCGACTGTCGTAAGGACTAATATAACACTAAGTCTAAGCGTTGGATTATGCATTTAAAGCTTTTTGAAAAAATTCAATCATAGAGTCCATCTTTTTATTCATAAGTTTTTCATCTTTAGCTTCAAGTAAAACTCTTAGTTTGTTTTCAGTTCCAGAATATCTTATGAGATGACGAATATGCTCTTTATCTAATTCTTTTAGTTTTTCACTTAAGCCATCTATACTTTTAAGTTGTTTTTTTACTTTTACATTTATATTTACAAGCTTTTGTGGATATAGTGGAAATGGGCGAAGCAAGTTAGATGCAGTGCCTTTTTTATCTATGAGTAGTGCTAGAACTTGCAGAGCGCTGACAAGACCATCACCTGTTTTTGCAAAATCATGCATAATGACATGTCCACTCTGTTCCCCTCCAAAGTTGATACCCTCTTTTTTCATGATTTCTAAAACATGCTTGTCCCCAACATTTGAACGAAATAGTTTTAGACCATTGTTTTGCATATAATCATCAAGACCTTGATTACTCATAACAGTAGCAACAATTCCACCACCTTTTAAGAGCTTTTTCTGATGTAGATGCAGTCCTAAAGCACCAAGAAGTTGGTCACCATCTATAACCTCCCCTTTTTCATCTACAACCACAAGTCTATCTGCGTCACCATCAAGAGCTATACCAAGATCTGCTCTATATTTTACAACACTATCACATAATTCTCTTGTATAAAGTGCTCCACAACCCTCATTTATATTAAAACCATTTGGCTTATTATGCATGATGATAACTTCAGCTCCTAATTCTTCTAAAACAGTTGGACCAACTTTATAAGCAGCACCATTTGCAGTGTCAAGTACGATTCTCATACCTTGAAGAGTCATCTCAACAGGAAAAGAGTTTTTAAGCTGAACTATATATCTACCTATTACATCGTCTATTCTTTTGGCTTTACCTATAGCTTTAGCAGTAACTTGTGCTTCATGTAATGCTTCATCATCAAAATATATATCTTCTATCTTTTGCTCAACATCTGTAGGAAATTTATCTCCATGTGCATCAAAAAACTTTATGCCATTATCCTCAAAAGAGTTATGAGATGCACTTATCATAATCCCTGCATCACATCTCATATTTTCTGTTATAAATGCTATAGCAGGTGTTGGCATAGGTCCAACCTCTATAACATCATAACCAACAGCAGTCAATCCACAAACTATGGCATTTTCTATCATATAGCCACTTCTTCTTGTATCTTTTCCAACAAGTATCTTATTTGTAATTGCACTTGATTTTAGGTATATTCCAGCTGCCATTGCAACTTTCATAGCAACCTCAGCACTCAAAAATGACCCTGCTTCACCCCTAACTCCATCTGTACCAAATAGTTTCATAATAGCTTCCGTTTTTTTAAATTATAGCATTTTAACACTCTTTAACTTAATTTTAATTATTTTTAAGCTAATATTTCGCACTTAAATTTCATGAGAAGGACTCATAAATGGCAAATCACAAGTCATCAATTAAGAGAATTCGCCAAACTATCGTTCGTACAGAGCGTAATCGTTT
>JAADDU010000011.1 GCA_013153755.1 Campylobacterota bacterium
ACTCTTTGCTATCTAAAGATAATTTAAAAATCGTATTTATATACCTCTTTTTTTTATTGTCAAGATATAATGTCCCCTTTTTTTTTACTTCCTTATTACCATATAAAAAAACACTTTGAAGGAGTGGATTTCTAATCTCTAAAATCTTTGTTAATTTCTTATTTGTATTATTATAAAAACATAATTTTACCCATACAGTTGTATCTCTTACAAAACCAAGGTTTATATATGATGTGTTACTTTTTAAAAAATTTACATCATTTTTAAGCTGTTGTAATGTTAAGTTTTCTTTATCGATATATATTTCGCTATCTAAAAGAATATTTTCACTATTTTTTGAAAAATCAATGTTAGATGCAGTGAGTTTAAGAGATATTATACACATAAAAACAATCATAAAAAGCTTAACTCTGTACATCTGGCTCTCTTTAAATTAGATACAAGATTATAACATATTCATATAGTTATATTTTCAACCATATCTATCGCATCTAAGGTTACAACCACTGCATCATACTCAAAATCCCCATCAAAACCATTCTTTTTCATATATACATTACCTGTTTTTATGAGTCTTGAGAGTTTTGTGCGTGTTATGTTTTGTATAGCTTTTTCATAGTTATCTGCACTTTTTACCTCTATAAAATGTAAAACATCATCTTTAGATGCGATGATGTCTATCTCTCCAAAACGGGAGTAGAAGTTTTGTGTTAGTATAAAAAAGCCATTTTCTTGAAGGTAGCTACAAGCTTTTTGCTCTGCTATATCTCCCTTTTTTCTACTCATAACTCATCTTTGATATATCTACATAAAGTTCTAAGTTCCTCTTTGCTCTCTTGTAGTCTTGCTATAACTCGCAAGATTGCACTAGGTACAGTTGGTTCTCTTATGCCACCTATGGCGTAGCCTTTTGTATATAAATCATCTCGTATCTCTATAACTTTTTTGTTATCGCCTATATGGATGGGGATGATTAAACCATCTACTTTTATGTTTAGTTCATCTTTTATGATGTTTTGTCTTAGTTGTATGTTTTGTTTTAAAGTTTGTTTGTTTGTTAGTATATATGTTAGGGCATTGTGTCCTAAGAGTGTGTCATAAAGTGAAAGTGATGTAGCATAGATGATGGGTTTTGCACGATTTACAAGATAATCTACTATATGTTTAGATGCCAAGATAAAAGCACCAAAACTTCCATAAGCTTTACCAAGTGTTCCCATCTTTATATGGTTTGGTTTTATCTCTATGTTATACAAATCAAAAACACCCATTAGATGTTCTCCAACCACTCCACTACTATGTGCTTCATCGACTATAAGCACTGCATCTAACTCATCACAAACATCAAACACTTCTTTTTTACACAAATCTCCATCCATAGAGTAGATGCCCTCAACTGCTACTATCTTTCTCTTTGCGGTTGATTTTTTTAACATAGTTTTTAATTCATCTATGTCGTTATGTTTAAAAAACTTAACATTTATACCATTTAGATTTGAGGCTAAAACTCCAGAAGCATGATAAAGTTCATCCATAAAAAGCTCATCGCCTTTTCGAACAAGTGACTCTATGAGTGCTATGTTTGCATTGAACCCACTTCCTAAGATAACACCATCTTCAAAGCCATTTGCTTCACAAAGTGCATCTTCAAAATCTTTATGTATCTGATGGTAACCATTTACAAGCATAGATGCTTTTGAGCTATGTGCTGGTAGTTTTTCTAGTTCTTTGATGGTTTGGTTATGTAGTTCTTTGTTATGGGATAACCCAAGATAATCATTTGATGCAAAATCTTTAACCACTGCATCTACAACTTTTCTTTGTCTATATCTTCCTGAGCGTTTAAGTGCTTTTAGCTCATGTTCATAGTAGTTCATAAAAAACTCTTTAGTAAATCAGTATTTAACCCCATCGCAGTTGATTCAAACCCTTTGACTTCTTTTATGTATGTTTTACAAAAGCCCTCTACCATACAAGCACCAGCTTTTCCTCTCCACTCACCACTCTTTAGATATGCTTCTAAATCTTGCCTATCAAACTTCTCAAATATATAATCAGTTTGAGATATATCTATGATTTTTTGCGTCTTTGAGTGGTATATCATCGCTGTAACTATGCTAGTGATACTCCCACTTTGTGTTAGTAAAATCTCCCTCGCATCTTCAAGACTTTTTGCTTTACGCAAAATCTTACCTTGTGAAGTTACAACGGTATCGGCTACTAAAAGTGGATACTCTTCACATCCAAATGCTTTTAAATTTGCCTCATATTTACCTAAAGTAGCCATATATACAAAACTTTTAGGGTTGTTAGTTATGATGCTATCTTCATCAAACTCCACACTCTCTTGTATAAACTCTATCTTTGCATCTTTTAGGAGTTTTGCTCTAGTTATGGAAGATGAAGCTAGTCTTAACATACTATAAACCTCTTTAGTTGTTCTATATCCTCTTTATAGCGTACTTTTTTCCAGTTGTTAAAAGATGGATGGGGAACTCTTAGTACTTCTAAAAAGTCACTATCACTAAACACTTCATCAAAAGCACTTTGGGCAAATCTTCCACAAAGAACTACTTTTTTATCTTGATGTTTTTCAAGTCTGTTTTTAAAATCTAAAAGCATCTTTTGTATAACTATATTTATGCCACTTTTTGCATTTTTTCTAGGTTTAGGGTTTTGTCGTATAAGCTCAAAAAACTCTAATGCATCTAAATTTGGATTTTTATAAGCTGATTTTTGAAGGGGGTAGTTTGAGATATTTAGCAAACCTAGTGCATCTACTTTTTTTTCGTTTATTAGTTTACCTAATGCTTCAGAGAGATTAAATAAAACGAGTGACATATCTACACCACTTTTTCCAGCTACGGGATAGCCATTTTTAATCTCTTGTGTATGTGGAGATTCTAGTACAAATATAACTTTTGTATCTTCATATACTATGTCATTTACAAAGTAGTCATCTAGTTCATGTGGCATTTTATATCCTAAATTATAGATATACCCTAAGTGTTGCACCTAAAAATATAGCTATGGAGCCAAGTGCTATATTTATAGGAACCATATATTTTCCTATAAGTTCCAACATCTCTCTAGCTTTGTTAAAATCACCTTCTAACATCGCTTTATCAGCCTTGTTTCTTCTTAGAATCATACTCATAAGGTTTATAAACATCAAACCCCAAATAAGCTCTTTTAGATGTGTAAGGTAGTGAAAATCTGTATGTTTTATGTCATAACTTATGCTTAAAATAGCTCCAGTTAAAGCTAAAAGCATCACAAAAGGTAAAACTATAAAAAAAAGTTTCTTTAGAGCAAGTGAGATTTTTTCCAGTCTATCTGCTGGGGAGATTATCTGCATAAAAGATGGATGAGCAGCATATCTCATAGCTACCATACCACCAACCCAAATCACAGCACTTATGATATGGGCGAAGATGATGATATTTCTATACTCCAAAAAAAAGTTTTGCACTAAGATAAAACCTCAGTTATGTATGAAAGTGCTTCCTCTTTTGCAAGTGGTAGTTTTGTTTTATCTTTTCCACCAGCTTGAGCGAAGTCTGGACGACCACCACCACCACCACCAAGTATAGGAGCGATTTTCTTTATCCAATCTCCAGCTTTTGCAGATGCATCTTTAACACCACAAGCTATAAGGACTTTTTCCCCTTTTACTTGAAAAAGCATTGCACAAAGTTTTTCATTTTGATTTTTAAGCTCATCTATCTTTTCTTTTATATCGCCATTTGGATACTCTTCAACTATAACACTAACACCATTTACCTCAGATGCAGTTATCTCAACTTTTGCACTCTCTTGAGCCTCTTTAAGTTCAGTTTTTAAGTCTGTTATGGTTGATTTAAGTCTAGCTATACCTGCGAGTACATCTAGGTTTTTAACTTCTGCTTCAACTTTTTTAAGCAGTATGCGCTCATCACAAAAGTATCTGTATGCAGATGCACCACAAACAGCTTCTATTCTCCTAACACCAGCACTAACACCACTCTCTTTTGTTATGATAAATGAGCCTATGTTTGCAGTGTTATCAACATGAACACCACCACAAAACTCTACAGAGGCATCATCAAAACTAACTACTCTTACTTCATCTCCGTATTTTTCGCCAAACTGAGCTTTTGCACCACTGTTTTTGGCATCTTCTATACCCATAACCTCAGTTTTAGCAGGTATAGCTCTTGATACAAGCTCATTTACCCTTTGCTCTATCTCCGCTAATTCGCTATGTTCTAGTGCTTTTGGATGGGAAAAGTCAAATCTAAGTCTATCTGCTTCAACAAGTGAACCAGCCTGAGATATATGCTCCCCTAAAACATCGTATAAAACCGCATGAAGCAGGTGTGTTGCTGAGTGGTGTTTTGTGATTTCATTACGACTCATATCCACAACACTATCTACATTTATGCCAACTTTTATGCTAGAAGTTACCTCTATCTTAGAGAGGTTTATATCAAAAAATTTCTTTGTATCTGTGACTTTTGCACGGCAAGTAAGCTCACCTATATCTCCACACTGTCCACCGCTTTGAGCATAAAATGGAGTTTTATCTAGCATAACCCAACCACTTTGAGAGATGTCAAGTGCATCTACTCTTTTATACTCTGCATCTAAAAGTGCTACTACTTTTGATTTGTAAGTTGTATGCTCATAACCTACAAACTCATTTGTCCCAAACTCCTCTAAAAGCTCTTTAAAATCTCCATGATTTTGCTCATCTCCACTACCTTTCCAAGCAGCTTTTGCACGAGTTTTTTGCTCTTTCATAAGTTCCTCAAATCTTGCAGAATCAAGTGCTATATTTTTACCTTTTAACATATCTTCTGTAAGGTCTAGTGGGAAGCCAAAAGTATCATAAAGTTTAAATGCAACATCTCCACTAAAAATTTCTTTTGTATTTTTAAGTTCTGCCTCAAAAAGTTCTATACCAGACTCTATAGTTTTAAAAAATCTTGCTTCTTCTAGTTTTATCTGCTCTTTTACAACACTAGCTTTTGTTTTTAGGTATCCATACTCTTTACCCATAATCTCAACAACACTATCAACAAGTTTATACATAAAAGCTTCTCTAAAACCAAGTAGATAACCGTGTCTTATAGCACGGCGAAGGATACGGCGAAGAACATAACCACGCCCTTCGTTTGAGAAGTTTATACCTTGAGCTAAAAGGAAAAGTGTTGTTCTTATGTGGTCAGCTATAACTCTGTAAGATGCACCACTTTCATACTTGTACTCTCTACCTATAAGCTCCTCAACTTTGTTGATGATTGGCATAAATAAAGATGAACCGTAGTTGCTTAATGCTCCCTCTTTTATAGCTACAACTCTCTCAAGCCCCATACCTGTATCTATGGAAGGTTTTGGAAGTGGTGTCATAGTTCCATCAGCACTTTTTTCATACTGCATAAAAACCAAGTTCCAAATCTCTAAAAATCTATCTCCATCTCCACCAAGGTAATCCTCTTCGCCTGAGAAGTTTTCTGCCCCTTGGTCATAAAAGATTTCACTACATGGTCCACAAGGTCCAGTATCTCCCATTTGCCAGAAGTTGTCTGCATCTCCGAGTCTAAGGATTCTATCTTTAGCGATATGTTTTTGCCAAAGAAGTTCAGCTTCATCATCACTATCATGAACTGTTACCCAAAGTTTGTCAACTGGTAGTTTTATAACCTCTGTTATAAACTCCCATGCATAAGCGATGGCTTCTTCTTTAAAGTAATCTCCAAAACTAAAGTTACCAAGCATCTCAAAAAATGTATGGTGTCTTGCAGTATGTCCAACATTTTCCAAGTCGTTGTGTTTCCCACCAGCTCTTAAACATGTTTGGCATGAAGTAGCACGAGGATTAGCTGGCTTAGGAATTTCACCCGTAAAGATTGACTTAAAAGGAACCATTCCAGCATTGTTAAAAAGTAGTGTTGCATCTTGAGGAACTAACGGTCCTGAAGCCACTCTTTCATGTTGTTTTGATTCAAAAAACTTTAAATACTCTTCTCTAATATCCATTTTCAATACTCTTTTATAAAATTACGCGATTATATCTAAAAATCTAAAAATAAATGATTAAACTTTGCTATAAAGCCACTTTTAGATAAAATTTTAAAAATTTTAAATTAGGGTATTAGAGATGATTGGTATAGACCTCATTAAGACCTCTCGTATGAAGCGTATGATAGATAGATTTGACAACAAAGCACTTTTAAAATTTTTATCTGATGATGAGATAAAGCTTGTAAAAAACTACAAAACTGCATCTGGATTTTGGGCTATAAAAGAAGCTACTTCAAAAGCTCTAGGAGTTGGTATAGGTGCCGAGTGTTCATTTCACGATATAGTTATCTCAAAAACACAAAAAGGTGCACCTCAAATTACATTATCTGATAAAGTGATGAAAAATTTTAAGATTAAAGACACTTCTGTATCTATCACACATGATGGGGAGTATGCTATAGGGGTTGTTGTTATTGAATTAAATTAGGGCAAAAAGCCCTAAATTTAGGAGGAAGAATAAAATGAACTAAAAAGTTCATGTAAAAACCACCCCATAGGGGAAGAATGGGTGGTTTTAAGTGAAAATAATCGTTATGTCTTAGAAGTGTCTAGCTAACTGCTTTTATAGCAGCATCGTAATTTGGTTCTTCAGTGATTTCTGGAACAATCTCTTTATATGTTACTTCGCCTTCTTCATTTACAACAAAGATAGCTCTACAAGTAACACCAGCTAAAACTGAACCACCAAGAAGTACACCATAAGCATTAGCAAAATCTTTGTTTCTAAAGTCTGAAGTAACAGTTAGTTTGTCGATACCTTCAGCTGAACAAAATCTACCTGCTGCAAATGGTAAGTCAAGAGAAACTATAGTAGCTTTTACACCGTCAAGACCTGCAACTTTTGCATTGAAGTTACGAGTTTCAGTAGCACATACACCAGTATCTAGTGAAGGAACAACGATGATAAGTTGTTTAACACCTTGAGCGCCACCAACTACAACATCACCTAAACCATCTGAGTTTACAACTGTTACTTCTGGAGCTTTATCTCCAACATTTACTTCATTTCCTAGAAGTTCTACTTCTGTACCTTTAAATTTTGTAGTTGCCATTTTGGCTCCTTTAATTTTATATATTTTATTACTCTGTTAGTTTAGATTTCTAAACGCAAAGCCAATCGTTTATGCACGACTTGTTAATTGGACGGGGGAATTATATATAAATCGGATAAAATTACTCTTATTTAGAAAAAAAGTAATTTTGGCTAAGTTTTACTTAAGTTTAAAGGGTACTTTTTGGCACTGCATCTAACTCTCTAAGTGAACAAAACATCTCTTTTTTATACATCTCAATCGCTACACGCCCTATCATAGCAGCATTATCAGAACAATATTTCAATTCACTTAGTAAAAGTTTTGCGCTGTGTGGTTTTAAAAGTTTTTCTATCTCTCCCCTAAGATATAAGTTGGCACTTGCTCCTCCAACTATGGCAAAAGTTGTAGGTGGTACTTTTTTAAAATATTTCTTAAGCTTCATAGTAAGATGTTTAGTTGCTATATGCTCAAACGATGCAGATATATCTTTATAATCTTTCTCTACACTATCTTCAATTGCTAAACGAACAGCATTTTTAAGACCTGAGTAACTAAAAGCTATGAGAGGAGACTGATGAAGAGGAACTGTAAAGTTATACTTTAGTCTATCTCCATCTTTTGCTAACTCTTGTATGAGTGGACCACCAGGATAACCAAGCCCCATCATTTTAGCTACTTTATCAAAACTCTCCCCAAAACTATCATCCATACTTTTTGCAACAGTTTGTATATCTTGTAGATTTTTAACTTCCATAACTTGTGTATGTCCACCTGAAACGAGCAAACAAGTAAGTGGGAATTGTGTTTCTTTTTCTATAAAGAGTGAATAAATATGCCCTATAAGATGATTTACCCCAATGATAGGGATACCAAGAGAGATACTTATAGCTTTTGCCATAGTGATTCCCTCAACTAGAGTGACAGCAAGTCCAGGGGTTGAGGTAACTGCTACTGCTTTTAGCTCTTTAAAATAAGGTTCACATTCAGCTAGTATCTTTGGTAGAGCTTCAGCATGAAGTCTAGCTGCAAGTTCTGGAACAACACCACCATAAACACTATGTTCTATCTCTTGACTTATCTTCTTGTGAAAAAGAAGTTTTTTTGTTTTTATATCAGTTATAGCTATAGCACTATCATCACAACTACTCTCTATACTTAGTATCATCTTATTTATTACCTTTTATCAACTCTAAACCATCCAGCGATAGAGTATCTTTTTTTATTTGCTGGTTTTACTTCATGTGGAAATTTTTCACTCATAAAGACTACTAAAGTATCTGCATCTGGTTTTACTTTTGCTAAAAAATTGTTATCTTCATCATAAACCATAAGCTCTCCACCATCTTTATCACTCCACTCTTCATTTAAATAGTAAACTGTAGTAACTACACGATTTTTAAAGTTTTTAAATGAATCAAGGTGAGTTTCATAAAAATCACCCTTTTCATAAATGGCAAAATGACTTTCATAGTAAGATAATCCAAGGTATAGCTCTTTATTTATATACTCTTTTAAGCCATCTGCAAAGTTTAAAAAATCTGCAGCTTTTGGATTTGTCTTATCTAGCCATAAGATTTTATCTCTTCTTCTGTTTTTATCTAAGTGTAAGTTAGATGCAGTGGATATCCCTGCTTTTTTAAAATCTACCTCATCTTTAGCCACATGAAGTAACTTTGAAGAAAACTCTAAACCTAAAGCATCATTAATAACAACATAACCATCACAAACTAGTGCATCTACAATTTTTTCATACAGATTTTTATACATAAATTTATTTTAACTAAAATTTTAAAAAAATAGAGTTAAAGTAATATGATTTATAAAATATATAAATTTTAAGTTTTTATAGAGGTAGGTATATGATACAATTAAATTAAATTAGATTCTTTACATTTTTAAGGAGAAAAGATGAGTATCAAGGCAAAGGTTTTATCGACTGTATTTGGACTACTGCTATTTTTAGCAATGGTAATTACATATATAGCAGTAGATAAATCTACAGAAGCAATGTTGCATAACAATATGGATAAACTTAGCACAGTTGAAGCTGCCAAACATGGTGAAATAAAAGCATACCTAGACTACCTCAAGGGTCTTCTTACATCCCTTGCAGTTCAAAAAGGTACACAAGAAGCTTTTAGTGCTTTTGAAAATGGATTTTACACTCTATCAGATGACCTAAATTTAGCATCTAATATAAAAGAGCTAGTAAAGTCAGATTTAGAATCAAACTATTTAAATAGTGTTAACTATGAAGTACCAAATTCTGCTCAAAGAAAGCCAACTGAATCTTATCTTCCTAAAAATATAAATGCTCTTATAGCTCAGTATATCTTTATAGTAGATAACAGTTCTAAACTTGGTGAAAAAAATAAAATGACATATAATCCAAAATATAAATCAGCGTATATGTCTGCACACAAAAAATACCATGAATCATTTAACAGCTTTTTAGAGGCATACTCATTATATGATATTTTCATGGTAGATATGAAAGGTAATATTATATATAGTGATTTTAAAGAAAAAGACTTTGCGACAAACCTTAATCATGGTGTATATAGTAATACAGGTATAGCAAGAGCTTATAAAAAAGCTTTAAATATAAACAAAGGCGAGTTAGCTTTTGATGATTTTGCACCATATGAGCCTAGTTACAATGCTCCTGCTTCTTTTATAGCAACACCTATATTTGTAGATGGTGTAAAAAAAGGTGTTTTAATCTTTCAAATGCCTGTTGATATTATCAATAAAATTATGAGATTTGATGACAAATTCAAAGAAGCTGGCTTGGGCGATAGTGGAGAAGCTTATCTAGTTGGTCAAGATTATATGATGAGAAGTAATTCGAGATTCCAAAAAGATATAAAAAACAAAGTTGTTCAAGATTTGGGAACAACTATTGGTGTTTGGAAAGTAAAAACAAAAAGTACACAAGCTGTTATGAATGGAGAAACAAAAGTTGGTAAACATATCATCCCTGACTATAGAGGTGTTGATGTTTTAAGTGTTTATCATAAAGTTGATGTATTTGGTCAAGCTACATGGGCTATAGTTGCAGAGATAGATGAGGCTGAAGCTATGCAACCAGCAAAAAATCTAAGAAATACAATAACTATTGTTGTTCTTGTTTTACTTGTCATATCTATAATCATCGCTTTTCTTCTGTTAAATAAACTATTGGTTAAACCACTAAAAGAATTAGAAGAAAGAGCAAATGATTTAGCTCATGGAGAGGGAGATTTGACTGCTAGACTTCAAGTTGTTGGTAAAGATGAGATAGCAATAGTTAGCGAACACATAAACAGCTTTATAGAAAAAGTACAAGATACCATCATCCAAGCAAAACAAACGGGTAATGAAAATGCTTCCGTATCAGAAGAGTTAGCTAGAACATCACTTCAAATAGGAGAAAAAGCTCAAGAAGAGTCTGTAATAGTTGAAGAAGTAAATACTCAAGGTAAAGAACTACAAGCTGTACTTCAACTAGCAATAGGAAATGCCAAAGAGACTGAAAGAGAACTTTTTGAAGCTGAAAAAGCATTGGAAAAAACTAATGGCATAATTACAAATTTAAGTGAAAATATAAGCATTCGTTCAAGTGCAGAAACAGAACTTGCACACAAACTTCAAAGTTTAAGTACAGATGCAGGACAAGTTAAAGCTGTTTTAGAGGTTATAGGCGATATAGCAGACCAAACAAACCTTCTCGCTCTTAATGCAGCTATAGAAGCAGCAAGAGCTGGGGAGCATGGTAGA
Source organism: Campylobacterota bacterium (assembly GCA_013153755.1). The sequence continues at coordinate 10,860 of JAADDU010000011.1, forward strand.
GGCTTTGCTGTTGTTGCAGATGAAGTTAGAAAACTAGCAGAACGCACTCAAAAATCTCTTACTGAAATTAATGCTACCATTAGTGTGATTGTTCAGTCTATCATAGATGCTAGTGATTCTATCTCACAAAATGCTCAAGAGATTGAAAAATTATCTAGCGATGCAGATCAAGCACAAATAGAAATCATCTCTAGTGTTGATACTATGAATGTAGTTGTTGGTAAAGTTGATGAGATGGTTGAAGGATATGCTCATAATGGAGAATCTATACAAAAAATGATAGATAAAGTAGAAAATGTTAAAGATTTATCTACATCAAATGCAAGAAGTGTAGAGGAAATAGCTTCTGCAGCTGACCATCTGTCTTCTATGACAGCAAAATTAAATAATCTTTTATCGTCATACAAAAGCTAATTGAAACCTAAAATTTTATTTATAGGGGCCTCAACCGGAGGTCCTTCTCTTATAGAAAAGTTACTACATAGTTTAAGCTCTATAGACTACACTATAGTAATAGCACAACATATGAAAGAGGAAGTTTTACCTATCTATATAAAAAATATACAAGAGTCTATAGCTATTAAAGTAAAACAAACTCCTACTTGTATTGCATCTAAAGAGATAATCATCTGTTCTACTAGTTGTAAATTTATCAAAAAAACAAATTTTCTTGAACTTGTAGTAAACAAACAAAACCAAGTTTATACACCAGACATAAACATACTCTTTAATTCTTTTATTCCTTATGCAGATGAATTTGAAAGTATCGCTATTATCTTAAGTGGTATTGGTAGTGATGGAGTTAATGGACTAATAAAACTAAAAGAAAAAGGTTGTTTTATAATCGCACAAGATGAACAAACTTCACCTGTTTATGGGATGCCTAAAGCAGTGTTTGAGAGTGGGATTGTAGATAGTGTAAAAAGTTTTGATGAGATTATTAAATATGTAAAGAGTTTATGATGTTTGGATGGTTAAAAAGAGATAAAACAGAAGAGGTTTTAGATACAAAAGAGATAACTGTTGATTTTACAGACTTTCATAAAATCACAGACTTTATATATGAACAAACTGGCATTACAGACCTTCACAGCAGAGCCTTAACACCTTTAAGGCTAAAACAATACGCACAAGAACATCATATATATAATAGTGATGATTTTTTAAATGAATTAAAACAAAAAAATAGCTTTTATCAAAAAGTTATAGATATAGCCACAGTCAATGAAACGTATTTTTTTCGAGAAAAAAAAGAGTTACAGTGGTTAGTTGAATATATAGACAAGTCACAAAAAAAACTAAAAATCCTTTCTATGCCATCTTCAAGTGGAGAGGAAGTATACTCTATATTACTTATGCTTTTAGAAAAAAAGATACCACTAAATAAGGTAGAGATACGAGGGTAT
>JAADDU010000171.1 GCA_013153755.1 Campylobacterota bacterium
TTCTTATGGTTGAGTTATGATTTGTATCTTTTTCTAGTAAAACTATATCTCTTATACCTTGTAAATACCCCTCAACAGCAGTAGCAATCCCAGCTGGACCTGCCCCAATAATAGCTAAATTATACAGATGACTCATAAAAACCCCTTATGTTTAACAATAATTCTATCATAAATATAAAAAATTTTAGATTTTTTAAGAGATATAATTGTAAACTCACTTAATCAAAAGAGGTTGTGGTATGGAAAATATAGAAACGATAGATAGTGTTTGTACATATTGTGGTGTAGGTTGTGATATAGCTGCAAATGTTAACACAAAAGAGAACAAAATTGTAAAAATCTTTGCTCATCCTGATGGTGTAGTATCTCAAGGTAAGCTTTGTATAAAAGGCAAGTATGGCTATGACTTTGTAGATGCAGAAGATAGAATTCGCATACCTCGCATAAAAAAGAGTTTTTTAGATAAAAATCCAAATATAAAAAATGAATTTAATTCAAAACTAAATGAATTAGATAGTGAGTGGTATGAGTGTGATTTAGATACTGCTACAACCATTGCATCTAAAAAGATAAAAGAGATACAAACAAAATATGGTAAAAAATCTATCTGTAGTATAGGTGGAGCTAGAACATCTTGTGAGTCTTCATACCTTTTTCAAAAATTTACTCGCCAAACACTTGGTAGTCCCCATGTAGATAACTGTGCTAGAGTTTGTCACTCACCATCTCTTAGTGGGATGCGACAAACCATCGGTGAAGGTGCGGCTACAAACCCATACAACGATATATATAACACTGAGTTTATGATAGTGATAGGCTCAAACACAACAGAAGCTCACCCAATCATAGCAAACCGTATCTTAGATGTAGCAAGGGAACATGACAACCTAGCAGTTTTTGATGTAAGGGAGATAAAACTCCACCGTGTTGCAAAATACAAAGCGATTATGCCACACGAAGCAAACCTGCTTATACTAAACATGTTAGCTTATGTCATCATAGATGAGGAACTATATGATGAGAGCTTCATAGCAGATAGAACAAATGGTTTTAGTGAGTTTAAAGAGAAGATTTTAAATGATGAGTATGCAAATCCAGACTATTTTAACAACATAAAAGGGTATGAATACCTAAGTAAGATGGTGCGAAAAATAGCAAGGGAGTATGCACTTAAAAAGTCTATGATATTTTGGGGTCTTGGAATCACTGAGCATATAGATGGCTCTTATGCAGTTATGGCTATAACTCACTTGGCACTTATGACTGGAAACATTGGAAAAAGTGGTGCTGGACTTATGCCTCTAAGAGGTCAGAACAATGTTCAAGGTGCTTGTGATATGGGGATGTTACCATACTACAATCCAGACTATCAAGAGCCAAAAGAGGTTGGTCTTATGACCCCTCAACTAGTAGATGCAATGCTTAGTGGAGAGATAAAAGCACTCTTAAATATGGGTGAAGATATAACTCACATCCATCCAAACATAAACAAAACAAACAAAGCACTAAAAGAAACTGAACTTATCATGGTTCAAGAGCTTTTTATGAGTGATATCGCAAAAAAAGCAGATATAGTTATAGGGGTAAAGAGTGCTTATGAGAAAACTGGTGTTTATGTAAATGCTATGCGTCGTCTGCATCTATCTCAACCACTCATAGAGAGTGACTTACCAGATGATTGGGAAGTTTTACAGATGATAGAGAACAAACTAGATGCAAAATACAACTACAAAGACTCTAAAGAGATTTGGGATGAAGTAAGAGAGGTAGCATATCGCCGTTTTAGTGGTGCTTCTTATGTTAGACTTCAAAGACACAGAAAAAGAGGTCTTCAATGGCCGGTACACACAGAAGACACCCCAATACTGCATCAACTAGACTTTAGAACAGAAGATGGGATGGGTAATTTTTGTTACCATCAGTACCAGCTAAGAGGGATGGTAAAAGAGATACTAAATAACACACTAACAGGTTACCATCTAACAACAGGAAGAACCTTAGCTCACTATAACAATGCCTCTCAAACCATCAGAAGTGAGAGTCTAAATAAAAGATACAGTGAAGATATACTACTTGTAAACGAGGATGATGCATCTGATTTTACAAGTGATAAAGTTATCTTAAAAACAGAGTTTGGTCAGAGTTCTCCACTTAGTATAAAACTAACAGACAAAGTTCAACCAAAAACACTGTTTGTAACTTTTCACCATGCAAGTTCAAATATCAACACCCTTTTTGGAGATAGATTTGATGAAGTGATTATGACTGCGGCATTTAAGTCTGTTAAGGTGGAAGTGATTTGTTCTTAAGAAAAATCTAGTGGATCCATATCTATCTGAGCTAAGTCAACTCTACTTAGCGAGATAGCTTTTATGATATCTGTGCTTTTATCTGCCCTTAGAAGTATCTCAAATCTATACTTATTTGCTATCCTCTCAACTCCACACTTCCCATAACCAACTATCTCTATATTATGAAATGCTAAAAGATTGTTGTGCATCTGTTCCATCTGCTCTTTTGCTTTCATACCGTTTTTATGACTAAACAAGATACGGCAAAGTTTTTTATATGGTGGATAGAGATTTTTTCTATACTCTTTTTCACTCTCTAAAAAAGCATCATAATTATCTATATATGTACTAAAAAACTCCTCATTAAAAGTTTGAACTAAAACTTTTGCATCTTTTAGTCTTCCACTTCTACCAGATACTTGTATGAGGGTACTTAATGCCTTTTCTCTTGCTCTAAAATCCCCCATATTTAAAAGGTTATCTAACCCTAAAACTACAGCTAGTGTTACACCGTGATAGTCATGCCCTTTGCTTAGCATTTGAGTTCCCACAAGTATATCTACCTCTTTGTCATTAAACCTTTTAAGTGCTTTTTTGAGCTTAGATGCAGTGGTTATGGTATCTCTATCAAACTGTTCTATCTTAGCATCTAAAAAATTTTCTTTTAAAAGTTCAACTGCTTGTGCAGTTCCAAGTCTAGTACTTACTAAAGATGTAGAGTGACATTCACTACACCTTTGTGGTATGGCTTGAGTATAGTTACAGTAGTGACACTTTAGAGCGTTCATTTTTTGATGTATGCTCATCCCTATACTACAAAAAACACATTTTGCACTATATCCACAATCTTGACAAACAAGGTACTTAAAGTTTGCTCTTGTTGGTATGAAAACTATACTTTGTTCATCTGCATCTAAAGTATCTTTTATATAAGTCATAATATTTTCAGAGAGCATCTGAGTTGATTTTTCATATAAAAACTCTTTTTTTGAGTTATAAAAACCACCTTTTAGCCTATAATATGGAAATTTTATATATGTACTTAAAGTTGGAGTAGCACTCCCTAAAACTACATTAACACCATAAAGTCCACCCATATATATAGCCAAATCTCTTGCATTGTAGCGAGGTTTTGAGGATGATTTATAACTATCGTCATGTTCCTCATCTACAACTATAAGTCCTAAGTCTCTGATGGGTAAAAAAAGTGCAGAACGGGGTCCTGCTATTATCTTTGCACTACCATCATATATCTTTTGTAGTGCTTTTTTCTTTTGAAGAGGAGTAAGCTTTGAGTGCCACATAACTACATTATCTCCAAAATGATTTTGCAATCTTTTATCCATCTGTGGAGTTAGCGATATTTCAGGCATCAAAAAGATTGAGCTTTTTTTAGTATCTAGCATCTCTTTAAAGTAACTCATATATATCTCTGTTTTTCCACTTCCCGTATCTCCAAAAAGTAGTGAGACTTTATGTTGTTTTAAAAACTTTAGTGCTTTTTGTTGAATGGGGGAGAGAGTTAGGTTCCATATATTTGATTTTTTAGTTCCCACACGGAGTATGGAAACTAGTGGGTTTATGAGTGTATCTTCTGCTTTACTCATTTCTCTAGTTCCCATACTCTGTATGGGAACTTGTAGATTCTGAGTTGAAGAAGTGCAAAATGGCAACATCAACCCAAAAGCCTCACCTAAAGAACACATATAATAAGAAGAGATAAATTTAGCTAATGTAGCTTGCTCTTTTGAGAAGTAAAACTCACTAAGTTCTAAAATCTCACTTGTTTTAAACTCTGGCTTTGTAGTTTTTTTGACAACCACTGCATCTAGTATTTTATTTCTTAGTTTTACACTTACTTTTTTGTATAATGGGATAGTTTGAAAAGAAGCATATGTTAAAACTCCCAAAGGGGAGTTTAAAAGAGAGAGTTCATAGTAGTACAAATAAGGCTTAATCCCTATTCTGAAATAGCACGACAATTAGGTATAGAATGATTACAGTCAAATACACCTGTTCTATTATCATATGTAAAATCAACAGTTGTTGTATCGTTTATGTAGTATTCATACCCTATAGTTGGTCCATTATTATTTGTAGTTTTCATCCAACCACCCATCTCTGCTTTAGAGTAAACAGGATACTGTAAAATGCTTATACTATCATTTCCATCAAAAAGTTTTTCATGAGAACTTGTACTTGCATCATCCAATATAGGTGGATAATTAGCATCTCCCTTTATAAGGTTACTTTGTCTTTCATTTACTATAGCAGTACGCAAAGATGAGATAGTAGCAAGAGCAGACGCATAATTTGCATCTTCTAAAACTCCACTAAGCTTTGGAAAAGCAACAGCTGAGAGTATTCCTAAAACAACTATAACAAAAATTAGTTCTATCATAGTAAAAGCGTATCTAAGTTTTTTCATTTTATTATCCTATAAATAATTAGTTCCATTATTCATCATAGTTCTTAACTCACTAGCAGTTTTTGAATATGATGGTTTACTTCCAACAAAACAACCATAAGGTTTATCTGCCGACATATTACCATCTAAAAGGTATAAGTACAGACTGTTTTCTGGAATACTCGCAAATGGGGTAATAGTTCCACTAGTATCATCAAATGGTATAAGACCTCTAGAAAAAGTAACTATGGATGTCGCCGGAGTAACAAGGTTTCCTGATGCTTGACTATACCATATAGAGTCAGAAAAATCAAAAAATTTAGAAAGATTAAAGTCTACAAGAGAACCCTCATGTCTAACAGAGTAAGCCATATAATTACCCTTGAGGTTTACACAAAAATTCTCATTAGTATTAGCAATTTGAGCATCATCTTTAATACCAGAAAGTTTTGGAATGGCAACTGCACCTAAAATACCTAGAATAACAATAACAAAAATAAGTTCTATCATAGTAAAAGCATTTTTCATAAGAATAACCTCTGTATCAGCTAATAAAACATCCTAAAATGGTTTATGAAATGATATAAAAAGTAAAAATATATCTTATCTATACTTGTTCCCATACTGAGTATGGGAACGAGAGAACTACTATAAGTAGTTACTTCCTTTAGCTATGATAGCTCTTGCTTCATCAGCAGTTGTAGCAGATGTTGCAGAATTACCAACAAGACAACTATAGCCAACTGAATCATTACCATCTATAAAATAGATATGAACATTGTTACTAGTATTTGATAAGGCAGCTGTAAGAGTACTTGCATTAACATCATTTAACTCACCATTACCAGCACCATTACCAGATTTTAGAACGATTGTAGGTGTAGGATCACCCCATGCATCTAAACTTGCGTATTTTGAAAGATTGAAATCTTCTAGTGTACCACGACGTACAGAATAAGACATCAATGAACCTTTTAAGTTAACACAAATGTTTTCATTTGCGTTTGCTAACTGTGCATCATCTTTGATACCAGAAAGTTTTGGAATAGCAACAGCACCTAAAATACCTAAAATAACGATAACGAAGATCAATTCGATCATTGTAAAACCAGCTCTTTTCATAAAGAACTCCTTAATTGAAATATTTGGATTACACTAGTAACCTTATCTACCATTATGAACTCATTAAGATTAAATACTGCTTAAATTTTAACGAAAACCGTTATTTTTACCATATTTTAGAAAAATCAAACTTGGAACTAAAATTGCTTAAAGTTGAAAAATCATTAGGGAGTCTATAAATGAGTATCGAAATATCTCGTACACACCAACTTATATCGGATGCACTAGACTACAGAGCTATGCGTCAAGATATGATATCTTCAAACATAGCAAATGCAGATACACCTTTTTATAGACCTAGAGACATAAGCTTTGAAGATGCACTAATAGCTAAAAAAGCAGAGCTTTTAAACGATAATTCAAATAAACTAGAGTTAGCTAAAACAAATGACTCTCATCTAACTCCAGAGAGTGAAAAAGGCTCTTTTAAACCAACAACATTTTTTAGAGATGGACATATGGCAAGAAATGATGGAAACAGTGTTGATTTGGATGTAGAAACTACAGAGATGAGTAAAAATTCCATAATGTTTAATGCTTTGATTCAAGCAAATAAAAAAGATGGCATGATATTTAAAAGTGTCATAGAAGCATCTGCAAAAGTTCAGTAGGGGTAAAAGATGAGTTTTTTAAATAGTTTTGATATAAGTGGTTATGGTTTATCTTCTCAAAGGGTTCGTGTAAATGTTATATCTCAAAATATAGCAAATGCTCAAACAACTCGTACTGATGAAGGTGGACCTTATAGACGAAAAGAGGTTGTTTTTAAAGCTATCAATTTTAATGAAAAGTTTAATGAAGCCCTAAATGGTATGACAGAGAGTGCAAGTTATGAAGACCCATTAGATGAGGGGAGTTTTGGCAAAAAGGTAAATCCTGCTATAATGAGCGTTATAGTAGATAAAATTTCAAGGGACGACAGAGAACCTAAAATGAAATTTGACCCATCTCATCCAGATGCAGATGCAGATGGTTATGTTGCATACCCGAATATAAACCCTGTTATAGAGATGGCAGACTTAGTTGAAGCAACTCGCTCTTATCAAGCGAATGTAGCTGCTTTTGAGAGTTCAAAATCTATGGCAAATGCAGCTATTTCATTGTTACAATAAAGAAAGGTAATTTAAAGTATGAGTGAATTTACAAAAATTAATGGTGTATCTAACCTATCAACAACAGAACTATTAAAACAAAAAAGTACCTCAGTTAGTGATGGTGGGTTTGCTCAACAACTAAAATCAGCACTAAATGAAGTAAATGAACTTCAAGAAAATAGTGAGAATGCCATAGCAGATATGGCAACAGGACAAGTTAAAGACCTCCATCAAGCAGCCCTTGCCATTGGAAAAGCTGAAATAAGTATGAAACTTATGCTAGAAATAAGAAACAAAGCTCTAAATGCCTACAAAGAGTTGGGCAGAACTCAACTTTAAAAGCTAGTAACTTGAAAAATGAAAACAAAAGCAAGAAGATATTTCTTCTATATTCACTTATAGGTCTTGGTTTTTTAATCTTTTTGAGTGTTATGCTCATAACTGTTATAAAACCCAGACATCTCCCATCTTTATACTCTAAAACAACTTCAAAAGCTCAAAGAGGTTCAATCATAAGTGCAGATGGATTTCATATAGCTACAACAAAAAAACTATATAAGGCTGTAGTAAACACTCGCTATATTGACCCTCAAAAGAAGCAACTCTTTATACAACTTTTTAGTATTTACTCAGGCATAGATGCTAAAATCATAAAAAGAAAACTAAATAAAAAGAAAAAAGGTAGAGTTACACTCAGCTATAACATCACAGAAAAAAGAGCCCAATACTTAAAAAAACTAGCTTATGAGCTAAGACGATACAAAGTTTTTTTAGAACTAAAAAACAAAAAAACGGGAAGACTTTCTATGCATGGTTTAAGCATCATAGAGAGTGGAGAAAGTCGCATCTATCCTTATGGAAACCTACTAACCCCTATCATAGGATATCCACGAAAATTTGAAGAAAAAGGTTATACCTATATAAAAGGGGTTAAAGGGATAGAAAAAAGATTTGAAGATGCACTAAGAGCAAGGCAGAATGAACTAAGAGAAGGAAGAAGAGATGTAAACAGTTATATCATCCTAAACAAAGAAAGTTTTTCTAAACCTGCTATAAATGGATTAAGTGTTAAGCTAAATATCCCTATAAGTCTTCAAATCAAAATGGAGATGATGCTAGATAAGATGAAAAAAGAATTAACTGCAAAACAAATCATCCTAGCTATTATGAACTCAAAAGATGGTAAAGTAATAACATTAGCTAGTTCAAATAGATTTTTTCCAAAAAAGATAAAACGAAGTGACTACCCATCTCTTAATGCTGCTGTAACCGAGTACAGTTTTGAGCCAGGGAGTGTTATAAAAAGTATAACTTTTTCCCTTCTATTAGATAAAGGTTTAATAAATCCTTATGATTTGGTAAATGGGCATCAAGGTCGATTTAAAATAGGCAGAAAAGTTATAACTGATGAGCATAGATTTGGATGGATAAGTGCTGAAAATGTCATAGTACACTCATCAAATGTTGGTATAGCTCAACTTGCTCAAAAACTTAGTGGCATAGAATTTAATGAAGGATTATATAACTTTGGTTTTTCACAAAAATCAACTCCAGATACCATATATGAAAGAGTTGGTAGTATCCCAAATGCATCAAGACTAAATAATGAAATCTATAAAGCCACATGTTCTTATGGCTATGGTATGAGAGTAAATCTTATGCAACTACTTCGTGCATATAGTGCTTTTAATAACAACGGGAGAATCGTAACACCAAGAATAGTGAGTAATTTTGAAGATGACCAAGGCAATATAATTCCTATAGAAGCTAATGAACAAATTCAAGTTATAAAAAGTTCAACTGCAAATAGAATGAAAAAGATACTCATAAAAACAGTAAATGAAGGAACTGGTAAAAAAACCATAACAAAAGGCTTAGTAGTTGGTGGAAAAACTGGTACTGCTCATATGGTTGAAAAAGGTGTGTATGTAAAAAAATATAACACTGCTTTTTTAGGGTTTGTAAATGACAAAACACATAAGTATAGCATGGGTGTCATAGTGATAGAACCAGGAGTAAACCATTTTGCATCACAAACTGCTGTACCTGTCTTTAAAAAAGCTATAGATATACTTATAGAGGAAGATTACCTACAACCAAATGTTGTCAAGTAATCTAGTCTCTCCCACTTTTGCTTCAACTAAGATCACACTATCTCCCACTTTGACCTCTTTTATAGGCTCAAAATCATGATTTAGAATTTCAACATAAAATATCTCTAAAGGTTCTAAACGCTCTCTCATCTGCTTTATAATTTCCACTGCATCTAAACAATGTTTTGCAACTAGATTTGATGCAAGATGTAATGAAGATGAGATTTTCAGTGCATCTAGTCTTTGTTCTTTACTTAGATATACATTTCTACTGCTAAGTGCTAGTCCATCACTCTCACGAACAGTATCAACAGGAACTATCTCAACACTCATAAAGAACTGTTTTACCATGAGTTTTATAAGATGAAGTTGTTGTGCATCTTTTTTACCAAAATAAGCTTTAGTAGGATTAACTATGTTTAAAAGTTTCATAACTATAGTTAAAACACCGTTAAAATGTCCAGGACGGCTAAAACCCTCTAAAACATAACCACGAACTTTTGGAGCTTGTATGCTAACTTCATCATCTACATAAACATCATCTACAGATGGAAAAAAAAGCACATCAACACCAGCCAACTTGCATATCTTTTTATCTGCTTCATCTTTTTTTGGGTATTTGTCTAAATCTTCGCCTTGTAAAAACTGTGTAGGATTTAAAAATATACTAACAACGAGTATATCATTTTCCTCTCTTGCTTGTTTCATAAGAGAAAGATGCCCCTCATGTAAAGAACCCATAGTTGGAACAAAGCCCACACTTTGATTTTTATCTTTTAAGTACTCTTTTAACTCTAATGGGTTTGAAATAATCTTCATTTTAAGCCTCATTTTAATATAATCATAATTATACTATATTGGATACTATTTATGGATAACTACGAATATACAGAACTACTAAAAGACTTAACACTTAAAATGCAAAATATCACTGGGGTAGTAGAACCTCAAAAAATTATCTCAAGACTCAAAGAGATAGAAGCACTTGAAAATGAGCAAGAATTTTGGAACGATGCAAAAAATGCTGCAAAAATTCAAAAAGAAAAAACACAACTGCAAAGAAAACTAGATAAATATAATCTAGCAAAAGATGCACTAGATGATGCACTAGATCTATATGAACTAGCAAAAGATGAAAATGATGAAGAATCTATACAATCATGTTATGATGAGAGTACACAACTAGAACAACTCATACAAAAGATGGAGATAGAAGTGCTTTTAAGTGGAGAGAGTGATTCAAATAATGCTATACTCTCCATACATCCCGGTGCTGGTGGAACAGAATCACAAGATTGGGCTTTAATGCTTCTTAGAATGTATAAAATGTATGCTTCTAGAAAGGGGTATAGTATTGAGATACTAGACTACCAAGCTGGAGATGAAGCTGGGATTAAAGATGTTTCTATCCTTGTAAAAGGGGAAAATGCTTATGGTTACTTAAAAGTTGAAAATGGTATCCATCGCCTTGTTCGTATCTCCCCTTTTGACTCAAATGCAAAACGCCATACTTCATTTAGCTCGGTTATGGTTTCACCTGAGATAGATGATGATATAAACATAGTTATAGAAGATAAAGATATAAGGGTAGATACATATAGAGCAAGTGGAGCTGGTGGGCAACATGTAAATAAAACAGAATCTGCAATAAGACTAACCCATATTGAGACAGGTATAGTTGTACAATGCCAAAATGACAGAAGCCAGCATAAAAATAAAGCTACTGCTATGAAGATGCTAAAATCTCGTCTATATGAACTTGAACTAGAGACTCAAAAGGCAGAACAAGATGGTGTTGAGAAAAGTGATATAGGTTGGGGGCATCAAATCCGTTCTTATGTCATGCAACCATACCAACAAGTAAAAGACACAAGAAGCAATGAAGCATACTCAAATATATCTGGAATTTTAGATGGAGATATGGATAAACTCATAGAGGGTGTTCTTATATCTATAAATAAAAAGTAGTGCATCTAAATATGAATCTAATTAAAGAATTCTCAACTCAAGATAAATGCTCCTATCTAAAAGATAAAGAACAAACTACTCACTATAAGCTCATTGATAGTTGTGATAAATATCATTCGCAAGAGCTTATATCAAGAGGCTACAGAAGATTTGGAAAAACATACTTTAGACCTATTTGTCCTAGCTGTGATGAGTGTAAAAGTATCAAAATTGATGTAGAAAATTTTACCTTTTCTTCATCCCAGAAAAGAGTTTTAAGAAAAGCTTCTAAAATCAAAAGCTACATGCAAACTCCAAGCATGACCCAAACACATCTTGATCTATACAAAAAGTACCATTTATATATGAAAGATAAAAAAGGTTGGGACTATCATGGCATAGACCCTCAAAGGTATTATGATGCTTTTGTTAGTGGACATGAGGATTTTGGCTATGAAGTTTTATACTTTGATGAACAAAAACTCATAGGTGTTGACCTTATCGATATCTTAGAAGATGGTATCTCATCTATATATTTTTACTATGACCCTGAGTATAGTAAATATAGCTTAGGAAAACTCTCTTTACTTCAACAAGTAAAGATAGCAAAAACACTAAAAAAAAGTTGGATATATCTAGGTTATTATGTTAAGGAATCTCCATCTTTATCTTACAAAGCCGAGTACAAACCATTTCTTACACTTCAAGACAGACCAACACTTTTAGAAAAAGATATATGGAGATAAATCTACCTTGAGAGCTCTTTTAACTGTTCTTGCCTGATTTTAAGCTTTTCTTGTCTTAACTTTTCTTCTAACTCTTTTTCTAAAGCCTCTTCTTGCATCTTGTCATTTTTTCTTATGCGTTTAATTTTAGCTTCTTGTATCTGCTTTTTTGTAAGTCTTGCTTTTCTTCTTCTTTGCTCTTCTAACCTTCTTTTTTCTTCCTCTAATCTCTTTAATTCCTCTTCATCCAAATACTCTTTAATAATACCAGTTACATTTATATCATTACAATTTGTATGATAATATTCCATAATAGTAGTTTTATATTTTTTTGTATCTATGATATTTGAATTAACCATATCTAGGAAAAGCCTATTGTCCTTTTTTTCGATAGCATTATGAAAATACTTATCTACTTTTTTAAAAAAAAGATCA
>JAADDU010000041.1 GCA_013153755.1 Campylobacterota bacterium
ACTAAGTACAGAATTTAATCCTCAGAGATTTATAAAGCTTCATAAAAAATATTTTAATTCCTTAAGCATACTACCAAAAACAAATCTCAAAAAAGAAGATGATTTTTTAGTCTATGAAGTAAATACAACTTCATATATAAATTCACCAAAAAGCTTTTATGAGTTTTTAGATGCACTTAACAAAAGTGACTGGATTATCGGCATAAACTTTCCTATCAATTTTAAAAGAGATGCTAAAGCCATAAGCTCATCTTTTACTATGAAAGTTTACAAAGCTAAAGAAGAAGTTCACTAACTCTCAAAGAAACATCTGGATTTTCATATAGATATGGTCTAAGTTTAGGCTCTATCTCTAAACCTCTACACAACTCTTTAAATTCCCACTCCATCGCATTTTGTGTTTTTGTTATGTATGGAGCTATAAATATATACTCTAAATTTTGACTCACAACAAACTTTCTTCCAACTACAAGAGTATCTTGTTCTTGGAGTAGTTTTTTTTCATTTGCACTAAGCATATACTTATAATTTGATTTTAAAACTTTGTCTATGTTGTATATATTTGCTCTTTTATTGGAAGTGTTATCAAAATATGTTAGCTCACCTATTTGCACTGCATCTACTTCTATCACAAAAGCCTCTCTGTCTGCATCTATATATTCAAAGCTTTTTTTGATACCATTTAGATACTTTTTTAAAAGTGGTTTTGTATGGTTATGCCTAAACTCATTTCTTTTTATGTTTGTATCATCATTTGTTTTATCTTCAAAAAATTTGATTTTATTTTCTTGCAGATATGGGTATAGTTCAGATTTGTCAAGATGTAAAAGGGGTCTTACAAGTGTATAAAACTCCCTCTTTTGCACCTTTTGCATCCCTGCTAACTCAACACAACCAGCACCTTTACAAAACTGCATAAGCATCCACTCAAACCTATCTCCAAGATGGTGAGCGGTTAAAAGATTATCATAAGAGTTTTGTTTTATGATACTCTCAAAAAACTCATACCTTATCTCTCTAGCTTTTGCTTCAAAGTTTTTTTCTATAACCTCTGCATCTAATACAAAACACTCAAGATTATACTTTGATGCCAACTCTTTTGCATAACTAACTTCCTCTTTACTTTGCTCCCTTACGCCATAGTTTACTATAGCTATGTCAAACTTCACACCTGCATCTAATAGTAAAAAGAACAATGCACTCGAATCAACCCCCGCAGAGAAAGCTAAGAGGTTTTTTTTGTTTTTTAGTATATGAACACTTGTTAATTTAATCATTTTGAACTGTTGCTGTAAGTATATCTCCTACAAGTTGCGTAACTTTAGCTTTATAAACCTTGCCAAACTCAAGCTCTGCATCTAATGTTGAATCGTTTACATATATCTCCCCATCTATCTCAGGAGCCCATAAAAGCTTTCTTGCACTCAAAAGGTACTCATGCTCATCACTTTGTCCATCTATCACAAGCTCTATCTCTGCATCTACTTCTTTTTGAAGTGATTTTAGTCTTGCCTCGTTTGCAATCTCACCTAGTATCTCAGCCCTTTGCTCTTTAACTTCATCAGAGATTTTATCTTCCATATCGTAAGCTGGAGTTGTTTCTTCATCTGAGTAAGAAAAAACATTGATTCTATCAAACCCAAAACCAGATGCATACTCACACATCTCCTCAAACATCTCTGGTGTTTCATTTGGGTGACCAACTATAAAACTTGTTCTTACAAATGAGTTTGGAAGTTGTCGCATAAAGTCTAAAAGCTCTTTTGTTTTATCTCTTCCAAAACCTCTCTTCATCATACGAAGCATATCATCGTTTATATGTTGTATAGGCATATCAAAGTAGTTATGAAAGATTTTAGAATCTGCTATATTTTGAAGTAACTCTATAGTGGTAGTAGATGGATAAAGGTAGAGGATACGAGCAGATTTCACACCATCTATAAGTTCAATTCTTTGCATAAGTAAACTTAGTCCATCTTTTACATTTTGGTCTCTTAGATATGAGCTAGAATCTTGTGATACAAAAGAAAAGTCATAAAACCCTTTTGCCACTAACCCCTCAACCTCTTTGGCTATGGAGTCCAAATCTCGTGAGTGGAGCTTACCTTTAAAAGATGGTATAGCACAAAAACTACAAGTTTGGTTACACCCCTCAGAGAGTTTTATATAAGCATGGTAAGTTGAGCCGGTAACTACACGCTCTGCTCCATCTATAAGGTAAACTTCCTCAGAAAAACGGCTCTTTTTCTCAACCAAAAGCTCATCTATCTGCTCATAATCCCCAACACCTGTAAATATATCAACCTCAGGAATCTGAACTGCCAAGTCATCTTTATATCTTTCACTCAAACACCCTGCCATAACTAAAACAGAGTCCTCTTTTCTAGCTTCATGCAAAGAAAGAACTGTGTTTACAGACTCCTCTTTTGCTGCATCTATAAATCCGCAAGTATTTACGATGATAACATCTGCATCTGATTTATCATCAGTTAGTTCAAAATTTTGGAGTTTTCCAAGCATCACTTCTGTATCTACAAGATTTTTGGTACAGCCTAAAGAGACTATGTGGAGTTTATTGCCCATTTTTTTCACTTTTTAAATAAATTTGTAAATTATATCGTATAATGGCTTTATGAAAATATATGATGTGATAATACTCGGTGCAGGTGCAAGTTCTTTGATGTGTGCATCGCATCTAAAAAAGAGCCTAGATGTAGCCATAATCGATACAAATAACAAAGTAGCACAAAAACTAAAAATATCTGGTGGTGGTAAATGTAACATCACAAATGTTAATGTAAGTGAAAAAAATTTTGATGGAGATGAAGAGTTTATAAAAAAAACATTGCAACAATTTTCAAAAGATGATTTATTAAACTTTTTACAAAAACACCATGTTAAACCTATCATTAGGAAGAACCGTTATTATTTTTGTAAAAATTCTTCAGATGAAATTATAAATATTTTAAAAAAACTTACAGCTAAACATAAGTTTGTGTTAGATGCAGAGGTTCTAGAAGTACAAAAAATAGATGAAATCTTCTACATAAAAACAAAAAAAGACACTTTTAAAGCCAAAAAAGTTGTAGTTGCAACAGGAGCAAAAAGTTTCGCACCTCTTGGAGCTAGTGATATAGGTCTTAAAATCGCAAAAAGTTTTAACATAAACTATAAGGAGTTTTCTCCAGCTTTAGTTGGTCTAACAGTTCAAAAAGAGCAATTTTGGATGAAGAGTCTAAGTGGTCTTAGTTGCTATGTAAAGATAAAAGTGGATGGTAAAACTTTAGAAGAGGATATGCTGTTTGCCCATAAAGGTATAAGTGGTCCAGCCATTCTCTCTGCCTCACTTTACTGGAAAAAAGGGAAGATAAGCATAGACTTTTTACCAAATAAAAATATCTTTACTCTTACAAAAAACACAAAAAAACTAGTAAGTTCTGCCATAGGACTTCCAAAAAGACTAAGTGTTGAAATTTTAAAAGCACTTGGTGTAAAAGATATAGCGTGTAATAAACTAGATAAAGATAACAAAGAAAAACTCTCACTTATCCATAACTACGAATTTGCACCAGCAGGTAACTTTGGTTTTACTAAAGCAGAAGTTTGTAGAGGTGGTGTTGATACTAAAGAGTTACAAAATGACTCACTTCAAAGTAAAACTATAAAAAACCTATATTTTATAGGCGAAGTAGTTGATGTAACAGGTGAACTTGGTGGATATAACTTTCAGTGGGCATTTAGTAGTGGGGTTGTTTGTGCTAGACATATTTAAATGGTGCTCACAACTGGACTCGAACCAGTGACTCTTACCTTGTCGAGGTAATACTCTACCAACTGAGTTATGCGAGCATCTATTTAAAAAACTAATTCTATCCAAAAAATCTTAAAATAATTTTTTTCACTTTTCATCTTTTATTTATATTAATTTTATGTTTATTATGTGTATAATGATGATATTAAAATAATGCCAGAAGGTTAGTTATGAATTTAACTGAGTTAGAAGATTTAGGATTAAAAAATATTGGTAATGTTTATCATAATTTAAGTTATGATGAACTAATTAAACATGAACTTAAAAATGGTGAAGTTGAACTTACTAAAAAAGGTGCAACTGCTGTTGATACGGGTATCTTCACTGGTCGTTCCCCAAAAGACAAATACTTTGTTGACCGCGACCCATCTAACAAATATATAGCATGGGGAGATGTAAATAAAAAAGTTAGTGCTGACGTTTTTAAAGAGCTTCTAGTAGTAGCACAAGAACAACTTTCTGGAAAAGATTTATACCTAACTGATGTTTTTTGTGGTTCAAGCGCAGCTTCAAAAAAATCTGTTCGTTTTATATCAGAGATAGCATGGCAATCTCACTTTGTTAAAAATATGTTTATCCGTCCAACAGAATCTGAACTAGAAGTTTTCAAATCAGACTTTGTAGTTCTAAATGCTTGTAAAGCGATAAATGACAAATGGAAAGAGCATGGTTTAAATTCAGATGTTTTTGTACTTTTTGATGTTGAAAACAACATAGCTATCATTGGTGGTACTTACTACGGTGGAGAGATGAAAAAAGGAATTTTTTCTATGATGAACTACTGGTTGCCACTAGAGGGTAAACTATCTATGCACTGTTCTGCTAATGTTGGAGAAGATGGAGATACTGCACTATTCTTTGGTCTTAGTGGAACTGGTAAAACAACTCTAAGTACAGATCCACATCGCGCACTTATAGGTGATGATGAACATGGCTGGGATAACCATGGTGTATTTAACTTTGAGGGTGGCTGTTACGCAAAAGTTATCAACCTAGATGGTAAAAGTGAACCTGAGATATATAATGCTATAAGAAAAGATGCACTTTTAGAAAATGTTGTTATGTATGGAGAGGGTGAAGTTGACTATGAAGATGGAAGTAAAACAGAAAACACTCGTGTTTCTTACCCTATTGAGCATATAGAAAATCATAAAGAAGATTTGATGGCTGGTCATCCACAAAACATCATCTTCTTAACTGCTGATGCTTTTGGTGTTTTACCACCAGTTTCTAAACTTACAAACGAACAAGCAATGTACTACTTCTTAAGTGGTTATACTGCAAAAGTGGCTGGAACAGAAAGAGGCATAACAGAACCTGTTGCTACATTTAGTGCTTGTTTTGGGGAAGCTTTCTTACCACTTCACCCAACTGTTTATGCAGAACTTTTAGGTAAAAAGATAGAAGAGCATAAAGTTAATGTTTATCTTGTTAACACTGGCTGGACTGGTGGTGGTTATGGTGTTGGTAAAAGAATGAGTATCAAAGATACTCGTGCTTGTATAAATGCTATCTTAGATGGAAGCATCAAAGATAGTGAGTTTGATGTTACAAAAACTTTTAGACTAAATGTTCCAAAAACTTTAGGTGATATAAACCCAGATGTACTAAACCCTCGTAACGCATGGAAAGATAAAGAATTATTTGATAACACTAGAGATAAACTAGCTCAAATGTTTATAGATAACTACAAAAAATATCAAGACAATGACCATATAGACTATGCTCCATTTGGCCCTATTGTAGGAAGCTAATTTATATATAATTTAACACTTGTTCCAATACACTAGTATTGGAACAAAAATCTATCTTTATTTAATCTTTTCTAAAATACTATCTACACTAAAACCAAATTTCTCAAATAATTGTCCTGCTGGAGCAGATGCACCAAAACTATCCATCGCTATAACTGTATCTGCAAGTCTATACCACTCCAAACCTCTTGCTGCTTCTATAGCAACTTTTTTACAATCTGGTTTGATTATAGAGTCTATATATGATTGTTCCTGCTCTATGAACAAGTCATAACATGGAACACTTACTACATTTACAGGTACATCCATACTGTTTAGTTTTTCTTTTACTTTGAGTGCAAGTTCTACTTCGCTACCACTTGCCATAAGTGTTATAACTGCATCTTCATCACTTGCAAGTAGGTAACCACCCTTAGATGCACTACCACTCACTGCATCTGGTAAAACTGCAAGGTTTTGTCTTGAACATACAAATGCTGATGGAGATTTACTCATACTAAGTGCTGTTTTCCAAGCTTCTACATTTTCTGCTCCATCTGCTGGACGCCATACATAAAAGTTTGGTAATGCACGAAATTGGCTTAGATGCTCTATGGGTTGGTGAGTTGGTCCATCTTCTCCTACACCTATACTATCATGTGTCCAGATAAAAAACTGCTGGATTCCAGTAAGCGCAGCTATACGAGCAGCAGGTTTTAAGTAGTCTGAAAACACAAAGAATGTCGCACTAAATGGTAATAGTGGTCCATAAAGAGCCATAGCATTAACTATAGATGCCATCGCATGTTCACGGATACCAAAGTAAATGTTTCTACCTTTAGGGTAAACACCCATATCGTTTAGGTTGGTTTTATTTGATGGACTTAAATCTGCACTACCACCCAAAAAGCTAGGAACACCTTTTGCGATAGCATTCATAATCTTGCCGTTTGTACCCCTTGTAGCTTCTGCTTTTTCAAATGTTGGGTACTCTATGCGTGAAAAATCAGGGTTTTGTAATGCTTCTAGTGCTTCGTTTTGCTCCATAAGTGGTAGAGTTTTTTGTGAGTGTATCCACTCGCGTTCTAGTAAGTCTCCCTCTTCTATAGCGCATCTAAAACGAACTAGTACATCTTCATCTACATGAAATTTTTTCTCTGGGTCAAACCCTGCATCTATCTTAGCTTGAGCTATAACATCATCGCCAAGTGGAGCACCGTGAGAGTGATGAGAACCCTCTAGTTTTCCAGCACCTTTTGCTATGATTGTGTTTGCTATGATGATAACAGGTTTACTACTCTGTTTTGCTTTTGTTATAGATGCATCTATCTCATCAAAATTATGTCCATCACACTCTAAAACTTCCCAGCCTTGTGACTCAAAACGCATACGGATATTTTCAGAAATACTTAAGTCTGTTGAACCCTCGATAGTGATGCGATTTGAATCATATATAAGTATAAGGTTATCTAGTTTATTATGTCCAGCGATAGAGCAAGCTTCATAACTTATACCCTCTTCTAAGTCACCATCTCCACATAAACAGTAAACATTATGATTTATTAAAGAAGCAGTTTCACTATTTACTTGTGCACCAACAAATTTAGATGCCATAGAAAAACCTACGGCATTTGCTATACCTTGTCCAAGTGGTCCTGTAGTTATCTCTATACCAGCAGTATGACCAAACTCAGGATGACCAGGAGTTTTAGAGTCTAATTGACGAAAGTTTTTTAAATCTTCTATCTCTAAACCATACCCCCAAAGATAATAAAGAGAGTATATAAGTCCAGTACCATGACCACCAGAAAATACTAATCTATCACGATTTAAAAAATCAGGATTTTTAGGGTTATGGTTAAGGTGTTCACTTAAAACTACTGCAATATCTGCAAGTCCCATAGGTGCACCTGGGTGACCACTATTTGCTTGTTGTACCATATCTGCTGCTAAAAATCTTATACTGTCTGCCATTTTTTGACGCATTGTATTACTCATCTGTTTTTTTCCTTGTTTTTATCTATGTCTGTTTATATATTTTACTAAAAGTGGTGATAATTTACTTTGTAAAGCTTTATCAAAACTCTCTAACTCTTCTAAAAGTTTATCAGCTAACTGATTTGCTTCATTTATGGCTTTTTCTAAACCTAAAATAGTTACGAAACTATTTTTATCTTCATCATTGTTTGTAAGCTTACCAGCTTCTTGTGAAGTTTGAGTTACATCTAGTATGTCATCTTGAATTTGAAACAAAAGCCCAAGCTCTATGCCAAACTCATAAAGTTTTTCTCCAAGATCTTCTTTACCTACTATGATAGCGCCCATCTTTAGTGATGCTGCTATAAGTTTTGCTGTTTTATTTTTATGTAAAAATTTTATATCTTCAACACTAAGAGGTTTGTTCTCAAAGTAGCAGTCTATAGCTTGACCTAAAACCATACCATTTAAGCCACCATTATATGCTAACTCTTGTATGAGTTTAACTCTTGTATAATCAGAAAAAGGTGCATTTGATAAAATTTCAAAAGAGTAAGTGTTTAGTGCATCACCAACCAATATGGCAGTAACTTCATCATAAACTACATGAAGGGTTGGCTTACCACGGCGAAGAGGGGAATTATCCATAGCAGGTAAATCATCATGTATAAGAGAATAAGTATGTAGTAACTCTATCGCATATGCTCCATGCCTGGCTCCATCAAGTAAAAGTGGATTATATGCCTCAACAACTCCTAAAAGCAAGGCTGGGCGAAATCTTTTTCCACCAGCTAAAAGCATCTCTTGAAGAGCCTTTTCATAGGTGGGATGGATACTTTTTGATGTAGGTAAATTTTGTCTTAAAAATGTTTCGAAATTATGCATGTGAAATTATAGGTTTATAGTAGTTAAACCATTATTAATCCACAATATAATTTATATCTTGTTTTAAAAAAGTAATTCTTCTTCTGCATCTACTTCTTTATCTATACGAGGTGGTTTAGATATATTACTAAAATACTCTTTTTTTCCACCTATATTAACTTCTATAATACCTTTTGGAGCTACAAAATGTCTTTGAACTTGAGGATATAACTTTATTAGTCCTTGATAATATTGAGAGAATGCTGGACCTGCGATTCTACCACCTGTTTCTTTTCTATGCATAGGTGTGTTGTCATCATTTCCAAACCATACTATAGTCTCAATAGTTGGAGAGTACCCTGCAAACCAACCATCTACATTATTATTTGTCGTTCCTGTTTTTCCTGCTAACTCTATACCTCTAGCACCGGCTCTTCTACCAGTTCCTCTTTTGATAACATCTCTAAGAATAGTTGTTAGTATATAAGCCTGAGTTGGCTTTGTAATCTTACGAACTTTTTCACCCTTTTCATACAATACTTGCTCTTTTTTGTCTATGTGACTTATAAGATGTGGTTGAACTTGTAAACCATGATTTGCAAATGAAGTATAGTATTTAGCAAGTTCAAGAGGAGATAAAGATATAGTTCCTAATGAAACAGATAAATCGTGTGGAAGATTTTTTATACCAAATTTTGTAAATTCTCTAAGTAATTGATTTAAACCTATATCATTAACTAAATTTATGGTTGCAAGGTTTCTTGAATGTACAAGTGACTCTCTTAAACTTATAAGCCCTTTGTAATTCTTTTCATAATTTTTTGGTCGCCATTTTAACTCTTTACCATTTTTCTTATACTTATAAGTTCTTGCTATATCTATAAGCTTAGTAGCACCAGAATAACCTAAATCTATAGCAACTTGATATATAAAAGGTTTAAAAGCACTTCCCGGCTGTCTTTTACCTTGAGTTGCTCGATTATAGGATGATTTTTTATAATCCACACTCCCAACAAGTGCTAAAATATCACCAGTTTTTGAATCAAGAGAGACTAAAGCACCATTTAGTAAAGATGTATTAATATCAACAAATGGTTCATGCCTTGGATTTTTTTTCATAATTTGTGCTTCTTTTTTCTTATAGAGCTCTATCCGTTTTTTAGATCCTTCATAAGCTTTTTTCAAAGAATCCCTAGCGATATTTTGTAATCTTAAGTCTATAGTAGTATATATATCATAGCCACCACTTCTAATATCTTTGATACCTAATTTTTTAGCTCTTCTTATAACCTCATCCACTACAAAAGGTGCTTTATTTTGAGTTAATGTATCATCAAAAACCTTTGGACTCTCTGCTAAAGCGTATTTATAAGTTTTATCATCTATCCAACCCAAAACATGCATCCTTGAGATAACACGATTTGCTCTACCTAAAGAGATCTCATAGTTTTTTGTTGGTGCATAGGTACTTGGTGCTTTTGGAAGACCAACTAAAATAGCCATCTCTTTTAGTGTTAAATCTGAAAGTTTTTTATGAAAGTAACCATCAGAAGCTGTTTTAATACCATAATAACCATGTCCATAATAGATCTCGTTTAAGTAACACTCTAGGATTTGCTCTTTTGTTAAAGCTTGCTCTAGTTTTATCGCATATATAGCCTCTTTTATCTTTCTAGATAGTTTTTTCTCTCTAGTTAAAAGTACATTCTTTACAAGTTGTTGAGTAATTGTACTAGCACCCTCAACTGCTTTTCCAGCTTTTATAACTTTTATGGCTGCACGAAAAATAGCGTCTATATTTATCCCAGGGTGTTCAAAAAATGTTGTATCTTCTATGGCTACTAATGCTTCTATAATTTTCGGTGGTATCTCATCAAAAGATGCATAATATCTATGCTTTTTATTAAAGATACTTGCTATCTTATCTCCATTTTTATCATAGATTCGTGTAGTCATCTCTGGTTTATAGTTACTTAACGAAGATATATCATATTTGTAAGTATTTAAGTAGTAACCTACCAATGCGAATGGAGACAATACAACCAGCACAACCAAAACGATAAGTACTTTTTTAAATATTTTACTTGTTGTCATTTTCTAAATTTCCTATTTGCAAAATTTGCTTCTATTAATGTTTTTGTATATTCTTTTTTTGGTGATTCTAACACATCTTGCATCATTCCACTCTCAATTATCTTTCCAGTTTTTAGTACACATATATCTTTACAAAGAGCTTTTGCTGAAGATATATCATGAGTAACAAAAAGTATCTTAAAGCCATACTCTTTTTGTAAACTTTTTAACATATCTAAAATCAACACTCTACTTTTTGGGTCTAATGCTGTTGTTGGCTCATCTAAAAGTATCAGTTTTGGATTTTGTTCAAGAGCCATGGCTATTACAACTCGCTGAAGCTGTCCACCTGAAAGCTCTGGAGCAAATCTATCTAACAATTTTATGTCTAAATTTACTTGTTTAAAAAGTTCTTCCAACCTAGCTTTATCTACAAAGAACTGTTTTCTTATCTTTGTAAGTGGTGACAAAGCTGTAAAAGGGTTTTGAGGTACAAACGATATATTTTTACCAACTTCTAATGTAAACTCACAATCAACTTGTAAATCTAAAACCATTTTACTAGGTAACATTCCAAGCAATGCTTTTAATGTTAAACTCTTTCCACTTCCACTCTCTCCAACCAAAGCTAAAGAGGATAAAATATCAAAATTTATATCTACTAAAACATCATCATCAAGCACAATTTTTAACTTTTTGATTTTCATAAGTTTATTTTAACTTATATAAGCATATATAGTTCTTATATAGAGCATATTTATATGATTCAATCTATATTTTAGATTATTATGATATAATCTCGTTTCAAAATTTTAAAGAAAGTGGGTGATGTGATATGCCTGGTATTGTACTTCGTTCAGATGATAACTTTGATGCATCTTACCGCCGTTTCAAGAAGCAGACTGACCGTAACTTAATCGTTACTGAAGCTCGTGCTCGTCGTTTCCATGAAACTGAAACTGAAAAGCGTAAGAAAT
Source organism: Campylobacterota bacterium (assembly GCA_013153755.1). The sequence continues at coordinate 11,436 of JAADDU010000041.1, forward strand.
TCAAAATAGCTTCTCGTAAGAAAATGCTTAAACGTCTTTATATGATGAGACGCTACGAATCACGCCTATAATATAAGCCTTCGGGCTTATATATCTACCAAATACGACCAATCTATTCCTTAAATAATAAATCAGAGAGATGAATATATTGTTAAATATAAAATACATAATCCAAGACCAGTAAATCTTATTTGTGATGCTACTTTTTATGGAAAAATCTTAAAATTCAACTCAAAAGATTATGTACTGCATCTAAATTTTTCCATACATCTCATTGTAAAAACTAAGAGCATATCTATCGCTCATATTTGCAATACAATCAGCTACCACTCTATGTTTATTTCTGCTGCCAAGTTGTTGGTAATAAAACTGAGGTAACATTTTATCTTCTTGCATAAGTCCCATATATAAACCTTTTATGGCTTGTTTACCTGCGAACATTTT
>JAADDU010000022.1 GCA_013153755.1 Campylobacterota bacterium
GAACAAACTATGGATGTTATCTGTGTTGGTCAAGTTAGTGGAGCTATGGGTAACTTTGCTCATGCACCACTAGAACTTGAAGAATATACTTGCGAAGAGCTAGGTCTAAAACCAGCTCCTGCATCTAATCAAGTTATACAAAGAGATAGATATGCTAGACTTGCTACTGCTTTGGCTCTTATGGCTTCATCTATAGAAAAGTTTGCTGTTCAAGTTCGCCATTGGCAAAGAACAGAAGTTTATGAGTGTGAAGAGTTTTTTGCAAAAGGGCAAAAAGGCTCATCAGCAATGCCACACAAAAGAAATCCTATCCTTACAGAAAACATAACAGGACTAGCTAGAATGATAAGAGCTTATGCTACTCCTGCTATGGAAAATGTAGCTTTATGGCATGAGAGAGATATAAGTCACTCTTCAACTGAACGTTTTTGGTTACCAGATGCGTTTGTTACTACCGACTTTATGCTTCATCGTATGAATAATGTTATAGCTAACCTAACAGTTTACCCTGAAAATATGATGAAAAACCTAAACCTAACAGGTGGACTTGTTTTTTCTCAAAGAGTTCTACTTGAACTTCCACTTCAAGGTGTAAGTCGTGAAGATGCTTATAAAATCGTTCAAAGAAATGCTATGAAAGTTTGGGAGGAGATTCAAAATGGTCGTCCAACTATAAATGAAAAAGGGGAATCTCTTTACCTAAATCATCTTTTAGCAGATGAGGAACTTAGAAGTAAACTTAGTGAAGAACAGATAAGAGAGTGTTTTAACTATGATTACTATACTAAAAATGTAGATAATATTTTCAAAAGAGTTTTTAAATAATCGAGGATTTATATGATAACAATTATAAAAAGAAATGGTAGAACAGAACCATTAGATATAACAAAGATTCAAAAATATACTTCAGCAGCAGTTGAAGGTCTAGGCAATGTAAGTCAAAGTGAGTTAGAAGTTGATGCCCAAATTCACTTTCGTGATGGCATAACATCAAAAGAGATTCAACAGACACTTATAAAGACTGCTGTAGATAAGATAGATATAGATGCACCAAACTGGACATTTGTAGCTTCAAGACTCTTTATGTTTAATCTTTATCATCAAGTGAATGGTTTTACAGGTTATACCTCTTTAGAAAAGTATTTTACAAAAGGGGAAAAAGAGGGCAGACTTTTAAAAGGTTTAAAAGAGATGTATGACCTTGATAGGTTAGATAAACATATAAAGCCAGAGCGTGATATGCTATTTAACTACCTTGGTGTTAAAACTCTTTATGATAGATACCTCATAAAAGATAGCAACGGTAACCCAATAGAACTTCCTCAACATATGTTTATGGCTATAGCTATGTTCTTGGCTCAGAGGGAAGAAAAAAAAGAAGAGTGGGCTATAAAATTTTATAACATGATAAGTAAGTTTGAAGTTATGTTAGCTACTCCGACGCTAAGTAATGCAAGAACAACTAGACATCAGCTTAGTTCTTGTTATATAGGTTCAACTCCAGATAACATTGAGGGGATTTTTGACTCTTATGCTGAGATGGCAATGCTAAGTAAATTTGGTGGTGGTATCGGTTGGGATTGGACTGGTATCCGTTCTATGGGTAGTTTTATAGATGGACATAAAAATGCAGCTGGTGGAACTGTACCGTTTTTAAAAATCACAAACGATATAGCTATAGCAGTTGACCAACTAGGAACTAGAAAAGGTGCTATAGCTGTTTATATGGAACCTTGGCATATAGATATAAATGACTTTTTAGACCTTAAAAAGAATTCTGGAGAAGAGAGAAGAAGAGCACATGACCTTTTTCCAGCTATGTGGTTAAATGATTTGTTTATGCAAAGAGTTCAAGAAGATGGTATCTGGACACTTTTTGACCCTTATGATGCTAGAGAATTAACCAATCTTTATGGAGATGCTTTTAAGAAAAGGTATGAAGAGTTAGAAGAGGATGAATCTGTAGTAAAAGATAAGATAAAAGCTAAAAATCTTTGGAAAAAGATACTAACAAGTTACTTTGAAACTGGTTCACCTTTTTTATGTTTTAAAGATAATGCAAATCGAGCTAACCCTAACAACCATACAGGTGTTATAAGAAGCTCAAACCTTTGTACAGAGATTTTTCAAAACACAAAACCAAACCATTACAAAATAAAATTTATCTTTGAAAATGGAGATAGTATATCTTACGAAGAGGAAGAGATAGTAACACTAGATAGTGGACTTGAAAAACCAGCTAAAAAAGTTACTGCTCTTGATTCTCTTGGTGGGCAACAAATCTATGTCGTAGAGAAAGAGAAGATAAATGGAGATACTGCTGTTTGTAACCTTGCATCTGTAAATCTATCTCGTATAAATACAAAAGAAGATATAGATAGAGTTGTACCTATTGCCATAAGATGTTTGGACAATGTTATAGACTTGAATTTCTATCCTGTAGAGAAAGTAAAACGAACTAACATGAAGTCTCGCTCTATCGGTTTAGGTGTTATGGGTGAAGCTCAAATGTTAGCTGAAAAAGGGATAGTTTGGGGAAGTCAAGAGCATTTTGACAAGATAGATGAAGTAATGGAAGCTGTTAGTTACAATGCTATCAATTCATCTTCAGATTTAGCACTAGAAAAAGGGTGCTATCCTGAGTATGAAGGCTCTGAATGGAGCAAAGGTATCATGCCGATGGACCATGCAAATGCAGAGGTTATAAACCTTGTTGATAGAGGTGGGTTGTTTGCTTCGTCTTATGAGTGGGATGATTTAAGAGCTAAAGTTAAAAAACAGGGGATGAGAAATGGTTACCTGATGGCTATTGCACCAACTAGTTCTATCTCTATCTTGACTGGTACTACTCAAGCTATTGAGCCAGTATTTAAACGAAAGTGGTTTGAAGAAAACTTGAGTGGTCTTATCCCTGTTGTTGTTCCAAAACTCTCTCCTGAGACTTGGGCTTATTATACACCAGCTTATGATATGAACCAAACACTACTCATAAAAGCAGCAGCTATCCGTCAAAAATGGATAGACCAAGGTCAAAGTTTAAATATCTTTATAACACTAGATAAAGCAAGTGGTAAATATCTAAACGAGATATATATGTTAGCATGGAGACTTGGACTAAAATCAACTTACTATCTTCGCTCACAATCTCCAGAAGTTAGCAATGATGTAGAAGACAGAAGTATGGAATGTGTAGGTTGTCAATAGAATGAAACCACTACTTAAAACTGAGCTAAATAGTTTTAATGAGAGATTTTGTAACTTTGTAGATGCAGAGTTACGAACTATAGATATAACATCACCAACAACTATGTTAGTTAAAATTGCCACTCAAGACAAAAATAAAGAGTTTGATTGGATAACTTTAGAGTTAGAGTTTGGTGGTGTTAGTGATGCCAATCTTATAGATGATAGCAAGCTCTCATTTGTAGATATGAGTGAGGGTGCAAATATCATACACGAAGATAATCATTTTGGTTTTTGCATAGGTAGTTACAAAAATATATCTAGTTTAAAAAACAGTTTACTGTATATTATCTCTTCAAATTTAAAATACGATATAAAATCATATAACTAAAAGGAGCAAGATATGAGAGTAGTTTGTCCCCATTGTAAAAGTGTAAACAACATCCCATTTAAAGATTCTTACAAAAAAGCTAACTGTGGAAAGTGTAAAAATTCACTCTTAGATACTAATCCTATAGAACTTACTGCATCTAACTTTGATGAGGTTATAGTAAACAGTGACATACCTGTTGTAGTTGATTTTTGGGCTCCTTGGTGTGGACCTTGCAAGATGTTTGAACCAACATTTAAAAGTAGTGCATCTAAGTTCCCTCTAAAAGCTTTATACGTTAAAGTAAATACTGAAAATGAACAACAGCTTGGTGCTAGATTTGGTATAAGAAGCATACCAACTTTGATGATATTTAAAGATGCAAAAGAGGTTCATAGAGCTTCAGGAGCTCTTGATGGGAGTAGTTTAAATAATTTGGTAGCAAGATTTATATGAGGTTATTTATATCTATATTTATGATATTTATGATTTCATCCAATTTAAGTGCATACTCAAGAAGTATAGTTGTCTCCACCTATGCAAAGAAAAAAGATGCAAAACTAGCATTAACATCTACACAGAAGAAGTATGCTAAATTTTCAAGACTTGTAGAGTATGCTAAAGAAAATGATTTTGAAGTTAATATTTTAAAAACTGGTAAGTATTTTGTAATAGTAGTGGAGCCATTTTTTGACAAAACTACATTAAAAAAAGCATTAAAGAAGATAAAAGAAGAGTTTAGTACGGCATTTGCTACAAACTATTTAGGCTTAAAAAAGATTAAAAAAGTAGAAGAACCAAAAAAGGCTAAAAAAGAGATATCACCTATAGATATAAAAAAGCATAACAATCAAGAGATGAAGGAGATTGTTGATGCTGAAAAATGTTCTTGGATTTTTGGGTGTGAAGAGTAACCCTAGCCTAACTGATATATGAACAACAGTAATCTGTAACTTTTTTAATTTTTAAGTCAAATGATGAGTTTGCTGGTACATTAAAAGTTTCTGGAGTATTGAGTGTTTTCCATTCTTCATTTGGTAGTTTTATATCTAACTCTCCACTCATTATCTCCATGATTTCAGCTTTATCAGTAGCAAAAGTGTATTCACCCTCTAGCATGATACCAAGTGATTTTATACTACCATCTTCAAACTCTATAGTTCTACTTGTTACTTTGCCATCATAGTAAATATTTGCTTTTTTTATGATAGTAACATTGTTAAATTTTGACATTATTATTCCTTTTTTTATTTATAAAATAATATCCTAAAAATGCTAAATTATTTTTAATTTTGTATCATGCTTATTTTATACTTATATCAGCATAAGCAATACAAAAAAAGCTGAAACAAGGTATGTGAACCTTATTCCCAGTCAAGAAGTCTTTGCTGTCCTTCTAAGCCTCTTATATGAGTTACATCCTGAGAAACCTCTATAACACCTTTATATGTTCCTTCATCATCACGAATAGCAAAGTAACGAATATGGATAAATTTGCCTTTAAATGTGATCCAAAATTCTGCCTCATCTCTTCTACCAGCTTTAAATTCACGAAGAATCATAAGAACTTGGTCAACTGACTTTGGTGGATGACAAAACTTTACTTCACGACCGATAATACCAGCACTTCTTGGAAAAACTCTATTTTCTCCACGATTATAAAATATAACTATATCATTTTCATCTACATAGGTTATATCGACAGGCATGAATTTTAAAAGCCAATTTATCTGTTCTGGAAGCATATGCCCTTGGTCTAAATCTATGCGATTTTCAAGTGAAAATGGTAATTTTCTTTTTTTTGTATCTTGGGATGGGTGAATATATTCTCCCTCTATATGAGGAGGATAAAGTGTTGGAGCTTCATCAAACATCCATCCTATCTCTTCATCTCCATCACGCATCTCTTTCCAGTCATCTTCTTGAAGCATAGAAAGAGCATTTGGAAAAAGTCTTCCCTCCTCAACTTGTAGTATATGTTCTAAGTTTCTAAAAAGATTATCTAGTGATAGTTTTAGAGAGTTTATCTCTTTTGTTTTAGATAAATTTCTACATACTTTAAAGATAGCACGAATGTCATCATGAAAAGCCCACATATTTTGAGAAGGAGATGTCCAACCATATTTTTCTAAGTAAGGAAAAAGTTGATTTTCTTTTCTAGCAAAATGTTTTTCAGTTTTACTTAGTTTCTCAAATAGTGTTAAAAACTCGTCATAGTTTTGGTTTAAATCTATGTTATTTATGTTCTCTATTAAAGAACGGATAAGTTGATTTTCCTCCAAATAAACCCGTACAGGGTGTCCTTGTGGTAGGTTATCGAATGGAGTCATATTTAGCCTTTGATATATTAAAATAAGTTTATAGTATATTTTAACATATCTTTTGGTTATACTTCTAGCTTTTAAACTCGTCTATAGTTGATTGTAAGGAAGATGCTATCTTAACAAGCTTTTCTAAATCATTTTCTATACTTAATATGCTTGTATTGTTCGCAGTAGATAGTACATCTATCTTATGAACTTCTTCGATAATATTTTCAACACTAGAAGATATTTCAATCGTATCTTCAGCAGATTTATTTGCAACTTTTGTTGAGTTATCTATGGCATCTGATGTTGTAGTGATTTTCTCTTCCACTTCATTAGAAATTTTGATTAGGTTTTCTATATTTTTAGCATTATTATTCATCTTATCACTGACATCGTTTATAGATTGAACAATAGTTCCAACACTTATATCTATCTCTGTTAAGCTTTTTTGAGTTCGCTCTGCTAATTTTCTAACTTCATCAGCAACAACAGCAAATCCTCTACCATGTTCCCCAGCTCTTGCTGCTTCTATAGCTGCATTTAAAGCTAAAAGATTTGTTTGTTCTGCTATCTCTTTTATGACATTTAAAACATTTTTGACTTGGTCAGCATCTGTTCTTAGCGACACTAGCTCGTTTGATAATTCATTTTCAGTTTCAACAAAAGAGTTTACTTCTTCAGTTAGTGTATATAAAGAATTTTTTGCAGTAGTAAGCTCTTTTTGAGCTTCTTTTACATTTTTTTGTGTTTCTTGTGATGCTTGCATATTTTGTGAGAGAAGGTCTTTTATGTTTATACTCTTTTTTGTTGTTTGTGCTACTATATCTCTTTCTTGCTCTGTACTTTTTCTTATAATATGGCCTGATTGCTCAATCTCATGAGCTATATGTGAGTTTTGCTGACCTAAAGCTTTAACTTCATTTACAGTAATTTGAATCATTTTAATAAATTTATTTACTTCATTTGCTGTTTCTCCAAACTCATTTCCACTTTTGTGCTCTAGCCTTTTTGTTAAATCTTTATCTCCACTAACAAGTTCAGATATACGACTTTTTAGTTCATGAAGAGGGGAAAAAATCTCTTTTGTGAAAAATATTGATGCACCTATACCAAAGAGAATAACACCTATGAGTAAGAAGATGATTAATGTTGTCTTTGTTGAGGATATATTTTTATCATTACTATCAAGAGAGATAACCAAATCTAATGCTCCAAGAACATACCCTTCTTTAACATTGTAATGGCAAGATAGACACTTGTTTTCAGCAATCATAGGGCGAATCATACGGATAGAGTGATGTCCATTCTCATTTTTTTCTATAATTTTAATCTTTTTAGAGTTAATAACTTCTCTAATAAGTTTGTCTTTTGTAAAGCTCTCTTGTGGTGCATAAGCTTCTATGACTGCTTTTGATTTTGAGATATTTAAACTCTCTATACCATCTATTTTTCTTGCATGTTTAAAAGCATCTTGAACTATGCTAGAGTCTCCCATCATCATGCTTCCCGTCATAGTTTGAAAGATAGATGCACTAAGCATAGATAGTGATTGTTTTGTTGTTCTTTCTGAGAGGCTAGTAAGTGTTGAAGATAGGTAGTATGTGATCCCAATAAGTCCAATGATACTTAAAGATAAAATGGAAAAGATTACTTTAGATTTTACAGTTTTTAGCATTTTATAGTCCATTTTTATAATTTTATTGAAATTATTATATCCTAATTTGCTCTTTTATTTACTTTAAATATATTTTTATCTGTTTAAAACTAAAATAGTTACAAAAAATACAAAAATATAAAAATCGATTTGCTTTCTTAGTGTAAGTGCTTTTTTTAAATCATTTTTATTTAGATTATCTCTTGTTGAGCCAAATTTTGCTTTGTGTTTTAGTTTTCCAAAATAGTAAGTATCTCCACCTAGTGCAATATCTAAACCTTTTGCCATAGCTGTTATAGGATGTCCAGCATTTGGAGAATCATGTTTTTTTCCATCTTTATAAAAAGAAAATATATGCTTTTGTTTGAAGATAAGCATGATTAAAATAGCTGTGATTCTAGAGGGGATATAGTTAGCTATGTCATCTAATATAGCTCCAATCTTACCAAAGTTTTCATACTTTTTGTTTCTATACCCAACCATAGAATCCATAGTATTTATAGCTTTGTAGATAATAATTCCACTTAAACCAAATATACTTAGATAAAAGAGTGGAGCTATAACTCCGTCACTTAGATTTTCTGCATATGTTTCTATAGATGCTTTATATATATCACTTTCATTTAAGTTTTCACAATCTCTACTAACAAGCATGGCAATTAGTGGCTTTTTATCCACTGCATCTAAAATCTCTTTTATGGAATCATATAACATTCTGTGTGCTAAAAACATAGATGCAATGCTACTATATAGTATAAGAGATATAAGATAAGGCATTGCATCTAAAAAGCTTTCTAAGGCAAAAGATATAAAACTAACTAACCCTAACACAAACAAAACTAACAATAATCCTCTGAAAATACTATCTTTATAAAATCTATCTTCAAAAAAAGATATAAAACTACCTATGATGATGATTGGGTGTTTTATAAATCTAAATTCTCCAAAAATTCTATCTATAAAGTATGCTATGAGGGCAACTAAAAGATTACTCATTTAAACTCTCTAATATATACTCCATATCTATATGTTTGTCTATATGGTTTGCAAAATTTGCTATACTTTTTTCTTTAAATTCTTTAAAACAGTAACCTTTATAGCTGGTGTTTATCTCTTGAAATATTTTTTTTCTTAGTTCATCATTTTCAAAAATGCCATGCAAGAATGTACCGTATAGATTTATACTTTTTTTGTTTCTTTTTTTTGTTATACCATTGTGTATTTCATATGCGTTGCACATAATTCCAAAAACTCTATAACACCCTTTTTTTACCACTTTTTTATGTTTAAATTTAACATTACCTTTAAATCTAGCAAATCCATCAGTTACATCTTGATTTGATTCTATATGCACTGCATCTAAAATTTTTTCATACATCATTTCGTATCCACCACAAATGGCAAAAATCATCTTCTTATCTGATTTTAGTATCTCCTCAAATCCCATCTCTCTTAACCATGCTAAATCATCTATGACCCTCTTTGAACCTGGTAGTATTAGTATATCGCATCTTGATGCTTCATTGATGCTTTGTATAAAATTAACATCAAGTTCATTATCAACTATGAGTGGCTCAAAGTCTGTAAAATTACTTATATGTGGTAGTTTTATAATGCCAACTTTTATGATGGCTTTACTTATATCTTGTTTGTAGTTCATAATAGACTGAGAGTCTTCAAAACCTAAGTTAAATGGAAGGTATGGAACTACCCCTAAAACTTTTAACCCTAGTCTATCTTGTATGATATTTACACCTTCATCAAAAAGTTTCATATCCCCTCTAAATTTATTTACAACAACACCTATGATATTTTTACGAAGTTTTTTTGGCAGTAGTTTATAAACTCCATAAATGGAAGCAAAAACACCACCCCTTTCTATATCAGCTACTAAAATAATCTTAGTATTGAACTTTTTTGCTATGTATATGTTGGATAAATCTTTATCCATTAGGTTGAGTTCTACTGGACTTCCAGCACCCTCTGCAACTATACACTCATACTCATTTTGTAGTTTTTTAAATGCTTTTTTTACATGAGGTTTTAGTGCATCTAAATCACGATAATAGCTCCAAACATCTTTGTTACCTATACTTTTTCCGTTGATGATTAGATGTGCTTTAGATGCCTCACCAGATTTTAGTAAGATGGGGTTTATGAGAGGGGAAGTTTTCAAGCCTATCGCTTCTGCTGCAAAAGCTTGAGGTATAGCAATCTCTCCCCCTTCATCGGTCACTTGAGAGTTGTTTGATACATTTTGAGCTTTAAAAGGAGTTACTTTTATACCCCTTTGATGAAGTAGATAAGTGATAGCAAAAGATAGGGTTGATTTACCTGCATCACTACTTGTTCCAAAGATACTAAGAGAGTTCATTTTTTACCTTGGTTTTTAAATTTATCATAATAAGAGTTCTTTTTTTCAGCTATATATAGATATTATATTATAATTAATCTTAAGGGTATAAAGTTGTCAGATAATAAAAATGTAGATTTTGAAAATGCTGTAAAGACTATGATGAGTTATGTGGATGAAAATCCAGATAGAGAGGGGCTTTTAGATACTCCAAAAAGAGTTAGAAAAGCTTATGAATTTATTTATGGTGGTTATAAAGAAAATCCAAAAGAGATACTACAAAAAGCACTTTTTACATCATCTAATGATGAGATGGTTCTCATAAAAGATATAGAATTTTACTCAACTTGTGAACATCATTTACTACCTATTATAGGGCGTGTTCATGTTGCTTATATTCCAGATGGAAAGGTGGTTGGACTCTCTAAAATCCCTCGTGTAGTAAATGTTTTTGCTCGTCGTATGCAGATTCAAGAGCAACTAACAGAGCAAATAGCAGATGCAATAATGGATACCATAGCACCAAAAGGTGTGGCAGTTGTGATTCAAGCTCGTCATATGTGTATGGAGATGCGTGGTGTTGAGAAGATAAATTCAACGACAACATCATCTGCGCTTAGAGGTTTGTTTAAAAGGGATGAAAAAACACGAGCAGAATTCTTCTCACTCATAAACTCCCCATCAGGTAGCAGATATTAATGCCACTAAAATCACTAAAAGATAAGATTGCATCTAAGAATTATTCTGTAGCATTTGGTGAGGTTGTTAAGATAAATGCAACAGTTATAACAGCAACAGGTCTTAGTGTTAGTATTAGTGATATGGTAAAGATAGTTTCTAATTCAACTTCTCAAGAGACTATGGGAATGGTTACAGAGATAGATGGTAACACTTTTTTTATAACACCTTTTAGTTTTGTAGAGGGATTTTGTTCTGGAGATAGGGTGTTTTTAGATCAAGCTGGGATGAATATACCTGTGGGTAGCTCTTTACTTGGTAGAGTAGTTGATCCATTTATGAACCCTATAGATGGCAAGGGTAATATAGTAGACTCTAAGGTGTCTCCTATTATTAAATCTCCTATACCTGCTATGAAAAGGGGTATGATAGATGAGGTTTTTAGTGTAGGTGTTAAGAGTATAGATGCACTATTGACATGTGGAAAAGGACAAAAACTTGGTATCTTTGCAGGTAGTGGGGTTGGAAAATCAACACTAATGGGGATGATAGTAAGAGGCTCAAAAGCACCCATAAAAGTGGTTGCACTTATAGGAGAGAGAGGTAGAGAAGTCCCTGAATTTATAGAGAAAAATCTAGGTGGAGATTTAACAAATACAGTTATCATAGTCGCAACTAGTGACGATAGCCCACTTATGAGAAAGTATGGAGCTTTTGCTGCTATGAGTGTAGCTGAACACTTTAAAGACAAGGGTTTAGATGTGCTTTTTATTATGGATAGTGTCACAAGGTTTGCTATGGCTCAAAGAGAGATAGGACTTGCCCTTGGAGAACCTCCAACATCAAAAGGCTATCCACCATCATCACTTACACTTTTACCACAGTTGATGGAGAGGGCTGGAAAAGAGGAAGGAAAGGGTAGTATAACTGCTTTTTTTACTGTTTTAATCGAGGGTGATGATATGAGTGACCCTATAGCTGACCAATCTCGTTCCATACTTGATGGTCATATAGTTTTATCAAGAGAGCTTACAGATTTTGGTATATATCCACCTATACATGTTTTAAACTCTGCATCTAGGGTAATGAATGACATCATAACACAAGAGCATCTAAAAGCAGTTATGAAATTTAGAAGACTCTACACGCTACTAAAAGAAAATGAGATGCTTATTCGTATAGGTGCTTATGCTAAGGGTACAGATATAGAGCTTGATGAAGCTATGGATAAGAAAAAAGCGATGGAAGAGTTTGTTTCTCAGTATGCTAATGAGCAGGTAGAGTATGAGAAAACTGTTAATGAGATTATAGAAATTATGAACCAATAATCTTTGAGTTTACCCAATCATCTCTAGTTTTATTTGTAGTTTCTATCTGCGTTATAGCTAGCTTTTTAGAGGAAATACTCTCATACCTATCCATAATCAAAATGATTTCTGTATCTTTTGTGAAAATATCTATGTATGAGTAAATAAGGTTTTTAGCATTATTAAATTTATGGTTTGAAAGTAGATGTAGTATATGTACTTGAAATGCAAGTCTAAGCAAAGAGCCTATTCTTTCTCGTCTGTGTGCTAGCTTTATAAGTTCTCCAAGTGTTGATTTTATCTCTCTTGCACTACCTTTTATGGCATGATTTTCACATCTGTTTATTAGTTTAAACCAGTGACGATGTAGTAATGTACCTAGTTCAGAGTGTTGTAAATGAGGGTACTCATCTATAATTTCATAACATCTAAAAAAATCATTCTCAGTATAAGCATCTTGCAAATTTTGCATATTTAAACACATCATATAGAGTTCTTCTATCTCTTGTTTGAAGTTTGGCATATTTTCTATCTTCTTGAGTGCTTCTTTTGCTTTGTTTAGTTGATTTTGCTTTATATATATTTTTATCTCTTGGATAGATTCTTGTATATTTTCTTCAAGTGTTTTAAATATAGGCATTTGTAAAAATAGTTTATTTTGTTTTGAGATTTCATTAATAACTTTAAAGTTTTTACTGTTTATGGCTTTTACAAATTCTATAAATAAATCATTGTGCATTAGCATTAGATGTATAAGATTTCGTTTTGACTGTACCGGTATGAATTCATGAAAAATATTCTTTGCATGGTTTATTTGATTGTTACTTATATGTTTTTGAGCGATACTAAATGTTTCTTTCCACTTTCTCTCCATATTTTTATGTTCTTTTGTCAGCTTTAAAGGTGGGAATTTTTCACTCATAGCATAACAAATAGAGTATTTTTTATCTAAGTAGAGGATATTAAATCTATGATAGTTTTCAAATGCTTTAAATAGTAATCTTATAGATTCTTTTTTTGAATCTACATTTTGATAGTTATTCATGATCTCTTTTGCAAGTTTTTCATTTTTATTTATGAGAGCTTCTGTTGCTCTTTTGTAGTTTTGTATATATCTCTTCTCTAACTCTTGATGAGCATCTGTTCCTATTAGCATTGGCTCATCTTCTATGAGTTTAAATGCCTTATCTATAGAGTTATGTAATATAAGTGATTTTAGTCGTTTGGTATTAGGAAGTTCTACATGAAGAAGCTTATTGTTGCTTAGGGCTACTATGAGAGTGTCTTTATCTGTAAGTTCTAAGAAGTTAATTTTATCTTCAAATTTTATGTATTTAGTATGTATAAGTGTTTTTTGTTTTGAATCTACAATATAAATTCTTTTAGAATTAGCATGTATGATGAGGTAGTTTGTATTTGGAATTTGCTTTATTTGTGAAATCTTTTTTTCATTAAGATGAATAGTTTTTAAAACTTTGTTTTTACAAATGGATATAAATTGTAAATCACCATTATTATCACCACATAAGATAGTCTCTGTATCTAAAAAGAGTAAAGCAGTTTTTAAAAATGTGTTATGAAAAAGTATGTGTTTATTTGCTTGAGAGTATATATCAACTATAAAGATAATTCCACCATGACCACCTACAGCTATGAAATTTTTATAATATGTGATAGAACTTATAAAATGGTTTCTAAATTTATTGGTTTTATTTTTATATCCAAATGAAAAAAGTCTTGATATGTGTAGGTTTGAATTATATTTATACAGCATAACCCGTGCATCTTTTGTCCCTGCTATGATATAGTTTGAAGAATTGTCAAACGATAAGATGATTAGGTGTTTTGTTTGTGTATCTATTTTTTTTATGATTTCGTTTGTTATTAAATCAGCTATGTATAAATACCTTTTTGTGCTAAAAGCGATTCGTTTTCCATTCTTTGAAAAGGTTACAGCTAGAGTATGACTACTTAAATCTTTATGCGTAAAAGTATAATTTGGTTTACATTTTGATAGACTAAGACTATCTACTCCATCATATTTAGTAGAAAATATGATTTTATCAATTGTTTTTGATAGATTTGTAATTTGAGATGAAGCTGTGTGGATTTCGTTTATTATTGGCATATATAATTATATATAAAAAAAGGGGTTTAGTTGCTTAAAAGGTTTATAAAAAGAAAGTTTAAGCCACAAAAAGTGGCTTAAGAGTTAATTAACAAGATGGAACATTTCCACTATCGTTAGCAAACTCATAGAAAAAGTCATAGTAGTGTTTAAGATATTTTTCTTTTAATGCTTTATCTTTAGCAGTTGGACAAATAGTTTTAATCTCTTTAGCTAGTCCAGCACCATTACCGATTTCTTCCCATTCATCTTGAGAATGTTTAGCAGACATTTTACCACCATTCATACCACAAGCACCTTTAAGCTTTTTAAGATAAAGTTTTTGACCTTTACCAGCATCTGCATTTAAAGTAACAGAACCCATTCCTAAGATAAGTGTTGTCGCAAGAGCGATTTTAACGATTTTATTCATTTTTTCTCCTTGTTGAATTGCATAAGTGTACCGAAGAAAATATAAAAATAATATTTATTATAAAATTAATCTATATAATTTATATTTAGCGTTACACATTTTTTAGTATTTTAAATGAAGAAAGGGGCTTAGTGAGCCTCTTCCTCATCAAGATTAAATACTTTAGTACCTACATAGTATAACATTAAACATATACCAAGACCACCAAGAGATATCATGATCTCAGTACTACTTGGAAAATAGTGAATCCACTCTGGTGGAAGTTGATACTCTGCTTTTTTAAGCATTTGTAATGGTTTAACTTGAGTATCATGTACAAGATTGTATCTCATAAAGAAAATTCCAACCATACCACTTAATGATGCCCAGAACATAAGAACAGGACTTCTACCAAAATCTTTGAGTATTACAAGCAAAGGTATAATCATAGCTAACACAACTTCTACATGAAATGCAGTCGAATGTATAATATGTTCAGCAACTTCAGCACGATTTGGCATACCACCATACATATCTGTTAAAAGTTTCCATGTTACGAAGAAAATTAAGATAGAGATTAGTAAACCTTGTATCTTAGCAAGACCTTGAAGCATAGTTTTTACTTTTGCTGGGAAATTTAATTTATATCTAAATCCCATAATGATAAATGCGATAAATACACCTGTAATAAACGCAGTTAAGATAAAGTATGTTGGATAGAACACACCTTGTGAGATTGTTCTAGCATTTAAAAAACCAAATACTGAACCAAGATTTGAGTGAGCTGCAAGACCTACTAAAAGACCTGTAAGACCAAAAATCTTAGCTTTTTTCATGTCATGGTTAAGTAAAAAGTAAAACTCAACAATCATAAATGTTAAGTAAAGACCATAAAGTGTACCCATCCACCAGATAGCAGAAGTTAAACCTGGACTTAAAACATTATAGATAAGCATAGTTACTGGGTGACCAATCTCAAATGCGATAACTGCAAAACCAGCTAAAATAGTTACGATTGAACCAAATATAGCTCTTTTTGAGATAAGCATATAGTCTTTAAAACCAAATACATCACCAAGTGAACCGATGATACACATACCAGTTGAGCTTACAACAAAAAAGATATAAACTGCGATTAGTAATCCCCACGGGTGTTCTCTTGTTACATTATAAGCATGGTGACCATGCATTAAATATGTAGCAACTCCTATAACAAACATCGCCAAAAATGCTACTACTACTACAGCAAGAAGCATATTGATTGGTGTTTTTTCAAAATTGAATAATGATTTGATAGAAAAATCTTCCCTTATAGGAATATTTAATGGACCTATTTTCATTTCTATGCTCCTTATGTTAGATAAAATAATTTTGGATTAGTGCCAAGATGAGATTTTAAACTAAAATGTTCTCTTACTCTTAGTATTTCACTAATTTCACTATTTGGATCATCTAAATCACCAAAAATTCTTACTTTCGTAGGACAAGTATTTTGACAAGCTGTTGTAGTCTCACCACGAGCAAGTCTAGTATCTGCACAGAAAGTACATTTATCAACAGTCATAGTTCTATCATCTACATATCTTGCATCGTAAGGACATGCATTCATACAGTAACTACATAAGATACATTTTTCAGGGTCAACTCTTACTATTCCATCTTCAGTATAGTATGTTGCATGAGTAGGACATACATCTTCACATGGAGCATCATCACAATGTTGACATTGTGAAGGATAAAAAGCATTTGAAGTTATGTCAAGTAGAGGATATTGCCCCTCTATTTCACCAACACCTACCCAAATTCTATGTTTGTCAGCACCTAATAGTACTCCGTTTTCTTCTTTACATGCTGTTTCACATGCCTTGCAATTGATACAATTTTTGTAATCAAGTGCCATTCCATATCTAGCCATAAATTACACCTTTCTTATTTCAACATTTGTTTCATGCATAGCAGCTGCACCATAAACAGGTTCTGTATGATCTTCAATAACAGCATTATCATTACCACCATTTTTATAAGCCCAAGTTAAAGACTCACTCTCTTCACCAAAACCATGGATAAAGAAAACTTGATCAGGAGCTATTTTTTCTGTTGGATAAGCTTTAAGTTGAGTTTTACCTATACTTGAACTTACTTCAATCATATCTGCAAATTTGATACCTTTTTCTTCTGCGATTCTTTTATTTATCCATATAAAGTTTTCCGGCATAAGACTTCTAAGCATTGCATTATTTGATGTACCACTTTGAGTAAACTGAGCATGACGACCAGTCAATAATTTGAACTTACCTTTTGGAACATTAAAGTTATATTCATCTCTCCATATAGGCATAGGATCTATCCCTTTAGCTGCAAATGATTTTATAACACATTCAACTTTTCCAGATGCAGTTTTTAGTTTTCCACCTCTAGTAGTATATGATTTTTTGTTTTCAGGATAGTACTGAAATTTATTTTCACCAAGCTGTTTATAGTAAGTTTCTTGTTTAGGATAATAAATACCATGGTGATGAAGTTGCTCAGCAGCACCAGGGTACATAGCAACAGCATGATGATTTAGTTCCTCTTGTGTATGTTTAAATGGTAGTGTTAAGTCAAACTCTGCATAAGTTTCCTCTTCTCCATCATCTTCTATAGCATCTTGAATCTCTTCATCATATTTTTTACTGATTTCAAATAATGGTTTAGAGATTTTATTTGTTAAACCATTCATAATTTCCATTACTGGTTTAGTTTCAAACATAGGGTCTATTACTTTATTTCTAACTGCGATAGAAGGTTCTATTCCACCAAATGTTTTAACAGGGTCAGTTCTCTCTAAGTATGTACACTCTGGAAGTACAACATCAGCATACATTACAGTATCACTTGGCATTGTATCTATTGTTACAACTAGCTCCATTTTTCTTAGCATCTCAGCTGTTTTTGCAGTGTTTGGCATATTCATCATAGGATTATGCTTATAGCAAAACATCCCTCTAACTTTATATGGCATTTTATCTTCTAAGAAACGATTTCTCCATCCTATCCAAGAACCACCACCAGATACAACGGCACAGTCATCATAACCTTGATGACCACTTTTGTCAGTTCTTTTTACGATTGCTCTTGCTTGAGCTTTTTCATATAGAGGTTGAAGACCCTCATGTGGCTTAAGTTTTAATTTACTACCAAAGATTAAACCACCTTTAGTGTCAATTGCTCCATGAAGTGCTTGGAAAATTGCCATTGCACGGCGAAGTTGGAAGTCATTTTTAGCAAAAGTACTTCTTCTTCCTGGATAATAAACAGACTTCGGTGCATGAGATGCAAATTCTCTTGCTATTGTGTATATGTCTTTTGCTTTTACTCCAGTGATAGCTTCAGCCCACTCCGGAGTATATTTGTTTGTGATAACACTATCTTTATATTCATCAAAACCATTAAAATGCTTAGATATATATTCTTTGTTTTGTAAATCTTCTGTTAGTGTTACATAAGTTAATGCTAAAACAAATGCTAAGTCTGTACCAGGTTTGATAGCTAACCATTTATCGGCTTTTGCAGCAGTGTTTGTAAATCTAGGATCAATACATATTAACTTTGCGCCACGACCTTTTGTTCTTTTAAAACAGTCCATAGTATCAGGTGTCACGATAGCTTCTGCTCTGTTTGCACCAGCCATAATGATATACTCAGCATTTTCTAAATCTGCTTGAGGATATGAACCAAGTGTTACTCCATATCCAGAAGCAACAGTTTGTAAACATATTGAAGCATGGTTTAACCAGTTTGAAGAACCAAATGCTTGATAAAATTGTTTAAATGTATGTTCTGCCATACCTTCACCAGCACAAAATAGCATTGATGAACGGTTGTCTTCTTCTTCATCTAAAATTTTACTAAGACCTGGGAATTTGTCTGTACCATTTAAAATAGCATCATAAGCTTCATCCCAACTAACTCTTTTAAATTTACCTTCACCTTTTTCTCCGATTCTAATCATCGGGTACTTTAGTCTGTCTGGATCATAAAGAGCTTGAAGTCCAGCATTACCTCTAGCACATAACATGTTTTTTGATTTTGGAAACATTGGATTTGGATTTAATTTTGTAACAACCCCATCCTCAATTCTTGCAAGTGCAGCACATTTGTTAACACACATTTCACAAAGTGTTGCTACATCATGAGCCTCACCAGTACCAGTTTTTGTTGTGATTGAGCTAGGTGCATGACCTTTTGTAGCACCATGACTTGAACCATGTTCATTAGATAAAAGATTTGTAGTACTAAGTGCTGTTGCTCCAACAACACTCATAGCTACAGTTCCTTGAAGAAATTTTCGTCTTGAAACTTCTACTTCCATAAGCATTACCCCTCCATATATTTTTCTAAAATAATTCCCCATAAACTTAAGTGTTACTGATGAAAGAATTATAGATTTAAACATTGTAGTTAAATTTATCTTATAATAAACTTTATTTAAACTTATTTATAAGATAAGAAAAATTTATATAAATAGGTAAACTTATAATAATAATTATATATACTAATATTATCTAGGTATTTTTATATCAATATCCTCTATCATTCCTTTTTCAAAGTTTTTATGGCAAGCAAAACAGTTTGATTTTCTTTTTACTTTTTTTGATTTAAAAATATGTGGTGCTATACCACTATGTGTTTTTTTCCAATACTTAATTTTAGTGATAGATTTTCTACCTCTAGCTCCATTTAGGGACTTCATTACTTTTACAGAGATCTCTCTTGGGTTTTTATCAGCACTATTTTGTTCTAGATAATTAAATATAACAGTTTGATCATTAAGGGAGATTCTATTTTCCCCTTTTTTCATATTTGGGGAAATCTCTTCACCAAAATGATTTTTTAGTCCACCTTGTATTCGAGACCATGAACTTTTTGGTAACATAAATGGTGGATAAGGTTTATGACAAGCTCCACATTCAGTATAGTAAGTAAAAGATTCATGTTTGTAGTCATGTTGTGTATATTTACTTACTACAAATGGATTATTTCTCCCATCTGTTGAAACAAAAAAAACAAAAATAGATAAAAGTAAAAAGAGGTAAGAAAGTCCACTTTTATATTTTCCAGGATAAGAGTCTTCCCCTTTTGCTTTTTTATATCCACTAACCATAGCAAATGCCATATTTGTTTTATGATAAAATTGTTCAACAAAAACACCACTCACATGGATAATTGCCCATACTAAAAGTGCATAGGATGTTAGTTTATGTATATCAAAAAGTATATCCATATACATATAATATTCATCATTTAAGAAACCAAGATAACCCTTGCCCTCTTGAATACCATAAAGCAAAAGACCCGTTAATGAGATAACAGAACCTAAAGATAAAACTATAAGGGTAAACCAACTTGATGCTGGATTGTGTCCAGCTGGAATATCTCTATACCTATTTTTTACTTTTTCAGTAAAGTATTCTTTAAGTTGTTTTAGTGAGAGTTTAAATGTATTAAAAGTTGCATATCTTGGACCAATAAATCCCCAAATAATCCTGTAAACAAGCATAAGTCCAAAGATAATACCAACAGCAACATGAAGATTTAAGAGATTTTCTTTAAAAGAGAAGATAAAGGCTAGAGTGAAAGATGAAGCTATCAGCCAGTGGATAACTCTAGTGTAAAAAGGCCATACAAAAACTAAATTTTTTCTTTTGTTCAATATTTATTCCTAATATTTAATATGGTATTTATTGTAGCATATTAACTACTAGAAATAATAAAAGGCAGTAAAATTATATACTACCTTTTGTATTTATGTAACAAATAAGAAAACTTTATCTTTTCTTAGCTAAGTAAGATAAAAATTCTGCCATAGAATCAATATCGTAGTCATAACCCTTGTCTATAAGTTTTTGCATATTGTGTTCCATAATTTCATGGTCAGTTCCACTTGACATGCCATCAGTTCCACCATTCTTAACATCATATAAATCTTCAGCCATCTCTCCTGGTGTTCTGTCGTTTAATGCAGGTGTTTTCTTAGCAGGGTTACCCTCTCCATTCGCACCATGACATTTAATACAACTTTTTTCATAAACTTGTACTGTTGTGTATTTATAAGTTTTTTTAGTTTCAACTGGTGTATCTCCACCACAACCTGTAAGTGCTATAAAAGCCACAGATGCAAGTGCTATTGTAGTTATTTGTTTTATCATTTTATTCTCCTTATTCTAATTAAGCTCTACCGCTAAGCATACCATACTGTGTCATAGGTTTAAGTAAATATACTTTTAACAACCACCAGATCCATCTCTCTTGTGTAGGATCTAAAGGAACCATTGGTGTTGGTTTTTTAGTCCAGTTAAACTCTGCTAACATTACAGTACCTATGCTTGTAATAAGTGGACAAACAGTATACCCATGATATTTTGCATCTAAAGATTTACCTTCCATAGAAGCTATCATGTTGTCAACAACAACTTTATATTGTTTTCTAGCAGATCCACCAGTTTTACCCATTGGAACAGCAGCAACATCACCTAAACACCAAACATTTTTAAATTTTACATGCTGTAGAGTTTCTTTTTTAACTGGAACCCATCCTTTAGATGAACCAACTTTAGAGTTAGCAACAACATCTGGAGCTTTCATAGGTGGAGTTACATGTATAAAATCGTAAGGAACTTGAACCTCTTCACTTTTTAACTCAACACCATACTCTTCCAAATCTTCATCCCAAGCACCTTTTTCTTTCCAGTGATGGTTAAAAGTTGCCATTTTAGCTTCTGTATCTATTTTGATTAGGTTATGGCTATAGTTCCATTTAAAACCTCTAGTTTTAAATTGATTTACGATCGCTTCGTGATACTCAGGAACACCAAACATTTTCCCACCATTTGGATAGAAAGTAAGTTCAACTGCTTCTCTAACACCAGCTTTTTCTAATTGTGCATGTGTAAGATACATGATTTTTTTAGGAGCACCACCACATTTAATAGGTGTATTTGGGTGAGTAAATAGAGCTTGAAGCTTAGGTTCACCTTTTTTCCATTTTTTAGCTTTTGCTATAAGTGATTCTATCCCTTTCCAAGTGTCTTCTGAACCATCTTGAAAATAGATAGAATAAACACCATTTTTACCAATAGTTTTCTTAGCCTCTGCATTGTCAGGATTACAAGATGTTATCTCTCCTGTTAAACCTTCGATAGCTTTGAAGTTTAACATAAGACCTGTTGCAATGATAAGCTGGTCATATGACACTTCTTGTTTACCATCTACTGTTACTGTATTGTTTTTAGGATCAAAACTAGTTACACTACCTTTTATAAGAGTAGTTCCACTTGGAACAAAGTCATCTCTGTTGTACATAACTTCACTCTTATCCCAAATACCACCACCTACTAGTGTTTGACCTGGTTGGTAAGATGTAGATAAAGGATTTGGTTCGATTACCGTTATATCTGGATTTGATAGAGTGTTTGTTAGTCTTGCAGCTGTACTCATACCAGAGAGTCCACCACCAACGATAACAATTTTTCCTTTTGCACTAGATGCACTAACAGAAGTTGTTCCAACTGTAGCACCTGCAATAATAGATGCAGCCAAAGGTGACATTGTTAAATACTTCATAGCATCACGACGAGACATAATTTCTGGATGTTTATCTACTTCAGCCAGAATCTCTTTTAAGATTTCATTTTTTTTCATACTACTTCCCTATATATTTTAATAAAGTAGTACAATTTTACAGGTTTAGTACTTAATCGTAGTTTTTATTATAATTATTTTCTCAGCATTGTAGTGATTCTACACAAATTCCTATTTTAAGGGCTTTTAAAAGAATTTATACTTATCTTAATTATAATTATTACTTAATTATAAATAGAATTATAAGGCCTACTTTTTACTTTATTAAGTTTTTTTTATAACAGGTCTAAAATTTTCTTTTTATTGGTTATAATTATATAGATGTAAATCTCAAAGTAGGAATCGTAATGGTAATTGATAGAAGAGATGTATTAAAACTTCCAATAATAGCACTTGGTTCTACAGTGCTAAATGCAAATATACAAAAAATAACTAAAGAAAAAGTAAAAATTGTAGTTATAGGTGGTGGTTTTGGCGGACTTACATTTGCAAAGAAATTTAAACTTTTACAAAAAGAGATAACAGTTACAGTTATAGATAAAAATGAACTTTTTATGACTGGTCCAATGTTTAACCTTATGTTAGGCGAAGTTAATGGTGTTGATTTTAAAACCATAACATACCAAAGGGAAAAAACAGCTCAAAAATATGACTATAAACTACTTCATGCAGAAGTTTTTAACATAGATAGAATGGTAAAAAAAGTTTATACAACTAAAGGAGAAGTTGATTATACATATCTTGTTTTGTCCCCAGGTATTGCTTATGCTTATGAAAAACAGTTTCCATCATGGGATAAAACAAAGGTACTCAGAGCAAAGATGGAAGCTCCATCTGCTCTTATACCAGGGGAAGAGTTTTTCTTATTGATGGATAAACTAAAAAGTTTTAAGGGTGGAAATATAGTCCTAAGTGTACCACTAGGTGAATATAGATGCCCACCTGCACCATATGAAAGAGCTTGTATGTTTGCTCAATACATAAGAAATCACAAACTAGATGCAAAAGTTATAGTGATAGATAACTACTCACGCCCTGTATCTAAAACAGAAGCTTTTGAAGAGGCTTTTAGAGATGTATATCCTGATATCATAGATTATAGGGGTGATTGTACACTAGAAGATGTTGACTTTGATGCCAAAAAAGTAAGTTACTCTTTTTGGGGAGAGGGTAGTGGTGATGATGGAGATATGAAAGAGGTATCTTTTGAACTACTAAACCTTATGGTAAACAACAAAGCAAGTGAAGTTATCAAAATGGCAAAAATCAAAACACTTGGCTGGGGGTCTGCAAAACTAAAAGCACCAACTTATCAGTCTGTAACAGATGAAGATATATATGTGATAGGGGATTGTGTAGGGTATGCTTTTCCTGAGAGTGGACAGATGGCAAACTCTATGGCAGCTATCTGTGCAAAACATATCTCACAACGAATAAATGCTAAAGAAGTAACACAAGAGATGCCTGGTAATATTTGTATCTCTATGATAAATACAAAACCAAATGAAGCTATAAGTGATTCTCATAATATAAGTTATGATGGCAAAAAGTTTAAAGTTGTAAGGTATATGCCGTATGATGAAGTAACTAAAAAGTATAGAAGTGCTTATATTTCTAAAACACTATTTGCATGGTATGAGGGGATTATGAGTGATATTTTAGATTAGAAATACGACTAAAGTCGTACTTCTAAATCTGGGTTAGTATCTATATCTAAAATATACTCTTAAATCGGATGCAGATGTAACTGCATTCATCGCTTTAGCCATCATGGAGTCTATTTCATATGGTGTACCACCATCTCCAAAGAATCCATCTGAACCAGTATAATCATACTTCATGTATGTATATCTAATTTGCATAGAAAAAACTTTATCTATGATAGGTTGAGTCCAATAAGCTTCATAAGCTTTACCACGAACAGCCATTTTTGAACCAGCCATTGTATCTTCACCATATGTAAATGGTCTCCAATATTTTGAACCATGGTTGTATTCTATACCAAATTTACCACCTGTTAAGTTTGGTGTTTGTATACCAATCCAGTATGAATTACCTGTTTGAGATTTTGTACTTCCAAGCATATCTTTATTGTTATCAGGTCGTGTTTTTGACCATGCATAAGAAGCAAATATGATAGTTTCGTCTAAGAAGTCATTTATCTCATTACCTATACCTTCTATTTTAGCTGATATTGCAGCTCCATCCATATCACCTAAAGTTTTCATATCTGCCATAGGCATCATTGGGTTATAATTAGGATTTGGTGCACCCGTTGGTGTAACTGGCTGATTTGCATTCATCTTCATACCTGGTACACTTAATCCACGGTAATATTTAGTTACAATAGAGTACTGACCATCATCATAGGGTTGAAAAATAAATCCTACCATATCTGTATTATCTAATGAACCATTAACTGTAGTATAACTAGGCTGATTAGCTGCTTGAGCCATAGGACTAGCATAGTAAGTTCCTTTAGAAGCCCATGAAGCTGCATTTGTTAGACCACGACCAACACATGCTTTAAAATACATACCAGAAACATATTTATCAAACTTAGCACTGATGCTTGCACCATCAAACTCCATATTTATTATATGCCCTAGTGCTGATTTTGCTTTATCATCATCTCTTAAGTTTATTAGGTAACCGTTTGTTGCAGGACGACGACCAATACTAACTGTCATAGGTAAAGAGCCTAAAGTTGGTTTCCATAACCAATAAATTTCCCTAAGTCTTACTTTTTCATCTGTAAGTGTTTCATTTACAACCCAGTCAAATGTATCAAAGCCCATGCCAGTAGCTCGTTGACCGTAGCTAGCACCAAATGCTTTATTTACACCAAGAGTAGCATTAAAAACCATATCATCTGTTGGAGCATAACCCATTCCTAGCCATAATCTCATAGAGTATAGAGCATCATTATTATACTCAGTTGGTTGTGTACCATACATCCCACCTGTAGTCTTATAAGTTAATTTATCATAAGAAGTTCTAAAGTCAACATTAAATTTTAAGTTGTCATTAGCAGTTAGAGAGTTTATCTTAGATAATTTTTTAGTTTGAGAAACCTGTTTCTTCTCTAGTTTTTTTATCTTTTTAGCTAAATCTTTTATATTGGCTTCACCAGTGTTATTTGTTTTAGCTGGTAACTTCTGTTCTAGTTCAGCTACTTTATCCATCAAAGCTTTAACTTCTTCTTGTAATATTTCTACGTCAGTTTGTGCGTAAAGAGTGCTACTAAGAAAAGCGACTATTGAAAGTGTAATGAATTTATTCATTTTCATTTGTTCCCCTTTTTTAATTAAGTTTAAGTAACCTTATCATAATTAAGCAGGAAATGAATGTGTTTTATATAAAAAAATCTAATATATAGAGAAAATGTAACAAAAAGTGTGATATATAATCTTTTGTTATAATTTAATATTAGTCTAACATTGATTAGTAATAAGAATAACTTATGCATTAATGCATAAGTTATATAAGAATTTAATATCTGTAGCTAACTGATACTCTGATATCTTGAGAAGTCATATCTACACTTTCTGGTTTAATCCAACCAGCACATTTTACATTTGGTGTGTATTCATGTTGTACATAAGTGTATCTGATTTGCGAAGGTAAGTTTTTAGCACCAAAAAGGTTAAAATTCCAATATGCTTCATAAGCATTACCACGAACAGCTATTTTAGAGCCTATAGCAGTATCCTCTGCCCATGTCATAGGTGTCCAGTATTGAGAACCATGGTTATACTCTATACCAAATTTACCATCATCAGTCATTAGATCTGGTATTAGAACTCCAAACCAATAAGATGTACCTGTTTCACTTCCTGTAGAACCTAGTAGAGAATATCCCTCTTTTGGATTATATTTTGTTGCTGCAAAAGATGCAAAAACTGTAGTGTTTTCTAAAAATTCTATATCTTCACTAAGTCCATCTATTTTTAAAGATAAAGCACCTAAATCAGCAGTACCAGCTGCTTTTTTTGGTTTTCCATTATTTAAATTTTTACCTTTAGTATTGAAAATATGAGCCCATTGGTACATTAACTGAACTTGACCATTGTTATATGCATCACCTAAAAATACAAAGAAGTCAACATCATCATCATCATCTTCAGTCTCGGCATAAGGACTAAAAGGATTAGTTGTACCTATTCCATAGATATTATCTATATCCCCAGTATGTGCTCTACCATATACAAATTTAGAATAACTACCTTCGATAAAGCGATCCCAGTTAAATTTAATCATAAGTGCATCTACTTCCATGTTTGTAATATGCGCAAGAGGTGAACCAGAATCTGGTTCGTTTTCTCTATAGTTAGCTAAAGTTCCATTTGTAGATGGTCTTCTACCAATACTTACACTATATGGTTGATTACCTATATTATTAGCATATACAAAGTAAGCTTCTTTTACTCTCATCACTGTATCACTTGCTTTAGATGAACCAGACCAGTCTTTAAGGCCAAGACCTGTATCTAATGACTCACCAGTATAGTTAAGGTGACCACCCCACATAGAATAAACAGCTAATTTACCGTAAAAAGTAAGTTCATCTGTTGGAGCAGCTTTCATATTTAAAAATAATTTACTTGTTAAAAGAGAATCATTGCTTGCTCTTTCTCCAGTTCTGTTATTTTTATAATCTAATACATCTACTGCATTTCTGAAGTCAATAGTGAACTTTATATTATCAAATGCATCGTGTGCTTTTACTGCATTTAATGTTTTTTTTGTTCTTTTTTGATTTTTTTCAAGCTTTTTAACTTTTTTAGTTAAAGCATCAACTTGTGCTTGTAAATCAGCTTGAGCATATAAGCTAGTACTTAAAACAGCAGCGGCTGAAAGTAGTATAATTTTTCTCATTCTTTCCCTTTAAAATAAATTGACGGTATTTTATCAAAAAAACGAATAAAGTGGAAGTTTTATGCTCTTGCGAATGGTGTTATGAAATTAAAATGTCACTATTTGTAGATTTTTTGCACTAAAAGTTGTATAGAAACCTTTGAATTGAACTCATTTTTATTTAGAGTATAACTGCATGTTATTTTTCTTGATTCTGGCATCTCAAAGGCATTTTTAAATTGAATAAGTTCTAATGTCTTACTTTGATGTGGATGTTGTTTTATCTCTATCCTTGAATGTGATTTATCTTTTCCCATAAGTTTTATGTTTGTAACTTCTGCATCATGAAAGATAAATCTAGGACGAGGGTTCGCTTCTCCAAATGGTTCAAAACTCTCAAGAAGATTTAGTAGCTCAAAGTCTATATCTAAACTATCAAGAACACCCATAATCTCATCTTTTGGTTTAAAGTCATCATCACTTAGTTTAGATGCAGTGCTATTTATGGCATCTCTGAATGTATCTATATCCATTGCATCTAAACTTAATCCAGCAGCCATTTTATGTCCACCAAATTTACTTAAAAACTGTTCATTTTGTTTTATAAGCTCATATATATTTACTTTTCCTATGCTTCTAGCACTTCCTTTAGCTATGCCATTTTTTATACTTAGTACTATGGCAGGTTTAGAGAAGTGCTCAACAAGTCTTGATGCAACTATACCAACTACTCCCTCATTCCAATCATTTTGAGCTACTACTGTGACCCCTTTTGTAGTTGCATCTATATTTTTAGCCATCTCTATAGCTTCTTTAGTACATCTTGCTTCTTCCTCTTTTCTTTCATCGTTTAATGTGCTTAAGAGTTCAAACTGTTTATATGCACTATATGTATCTTGTGCCATAAAAAAATCAAGGGCAAGAGAAGCATCTTTAAGTCGTCCAGCTGAGTTGATACGGGGAGCAATACCAAAGGCTATATCTTCAGATGATATTTGTGCTTTATTTAAAAAATCTTTTATAATTATAGACGATGGTCTTCTTGAATTCATCAAAACTTTTAAACCCTCTTTAACTAAAGTTCTATTTATATCTATAAGAGGCATAATATCTGCGATAATTGCAATGCTTAAGAGGTCTAAAAAACTTTTCATATCTATTTTTAACTCAAGCTCTTTTTTTACAAGCCCTAAAACTAACCAAGCTACTTGTGCACCACATATCTCTTTAAATGGATATGGACAAGTTGATAGTTTTGGGTTTACTATGGCATAGGCATCAGGTAGTGTATCTGATGGGGTATGATGGTCTGTTATGATTAAGTCTATGTTTCTTTCTTTACATATTTTAGATGCTTCTATAGCAGTTATACCATTATCTACTGTAATTAAAAGCTCTGCATCTACCCTTTGTAGTATCTTTGGACTAACTCCATACCCATCATTAAAACGGTTTGGTATGATAACATCAAGAGGGTATGGAATCTGTTTAAAAAAGTCAGCCATAATAGCAGAAGAGCTAACTCCATCTACATCATAATCGCCAACTAAAGTTATCTTTTGATTCTTTTTGATAGCTTCTGCTATCCGTTTAGCTGCTTTTGTTCCATCTTGAAGTAGGTTTGGGTTTGGGATTTGGGATAGTTTTTTTTCTTCATTTTCAAATCTACTATTTAGTATGTCAAAAATAGTAGATTTTGTTAGTTGTTTATGCGTTGTTTGCACTAAGAGCTGCTTTTACAAAAGCAAGTATTGATGGGTTTGGAGTTTGTAGTCTTGATGTAAATTCTGGATGAAATTGTACACCTAAGAACCATGGATGACCTTCTATCTCTACTGTTTCTATGAGTCCATTTGACTCTCCAGTTATAATCATCCCAGCATCTTCAAGTTGTTTTCTATATGCAGGATTTGCTTCATATCTATGGCGATGTCTTTCATAGATAGTTTTAGCACCATCATATGCTTCTCTTATGATAGAGTTCTCTTTTGTATCACATGGGTACTCTCCAAGTCTAAGAGTTCCCCCCATTGGTGATTTGTGAGTTCGTAGTTGTTTATCTCCACTTTGGTCTAAGAAATTATCTATGAGATAAACCATTGGATGAGGTGTGTTTTCATCAAACTCTATGGAATTTGCACCCTCTAATTTAAGTACATTTCTAGCATACTCTACAAGTGTTAGTTGCATACCTAAACAGATACCTAAGTATGGAACTTTATTTACCCTTGCATATTCTATGGCAAGTATCTTACCTTCAACTCCACGATTTCCAAAGCCACCAGCAACTAAAATAGAATCACAATCTCCAAGTAATGCTTCTGCACCCTTGTCCTCTATCTCTTCAGAATCAACCCAGCAAACTTCCACTCTTGTATCAAGATGAGCCCCTGAGTGTATGAGTGATTCTGTTAAAGATTTGTATGCTTCTTTTAGTTCAAGATATTTTCCAACAAAACCAACAACAACTCTGTTTTTAGGTTGAACTATCTTTTTAACTAAAGTGTCCCACTCTTCCATATCTGGGTTTAGTTCATCTAAGTCTAACTCTTTTGCTATAGGTTTTAAGATGTTTTGTCTTAAAAATGTAACAGGTATATCATAGATTGTTGATGCGTCTAATGCTTCTATCACACTATCTGGATTAACATCACAACTCATGGCAAGTTTTTTCTTAAAAGTTTTTGGAAGTGGGTTTTCACTTCTAGCTATAATCATCTGAGGAGTTATACCGATACGACGAAGCTCTTGAACAGAGTGCTGAGTTGGTTTAGACTTCATCTCCCCAGCTGCTTTTATGTAAGGTATAAGTGTTACATGTATGAAAAATGTTCCAGCAACATCATCATCATGTTTCATTTGACGGATAGCTTCCATAAAAGGAAGACCCTCTATATCCCCAACTGTTCCACCAAGCTCAACTACAAGTATATCGTGACCTTTACCAGCTAGTTTTATACGGTTTACAATCTCGCCAACTATATGAGGGATAACTTGTATAGTTTGACCTAAGTAACCACCAGCTCTTTCTCTCTCAATAACACTAGAGTAAACTTGCCCAGTTGTAAAGTTTGCAGATTTTAAAAATGAAGCATCTAAAAATCTTTCATAGTTTCCGATGTCTAAGTCAGTTTCAGCACCATCTTTTGTGACAAAAACTTCCCCATGTTCAAGTGGACTCATAGTTCCAGGGTCAACATTGATATATGGATCTATCTTTAACATACCTACTTTTTTACCAGAGTGTTTAAGTAGTGTACCAACACTAGCAGCAGTTATCCCTTTTCCAAGAGAACTTAAAACCCCACCAGTTACAAAAATGTATTTAGTCATCTATAATACTCCATATATATAATAATTCGTGAATTATAGTATATAATGCTTTTAAAATAACTGAGAGAATTTTTATGGATTATACACTTCTTTATATAGTAATGGCATTAGGGATTTCAACTGTTTTAAACTTGTTTTTAAAACGCATAGGTGTTTCACAGATTATTGGCTATATTTTAACTGGTACGATTTTAGTTTACAGTTTTGATTTAAAACATTTAAACGATTCCCATGTACTAGAACATATAGGGGAATTTGGTATAGTTTTTTTGATGTTTACTATAGGGCTTGAGATTTCATTGTCAAAAATGAATAGCATGAAAAAGAAGATATTTTTAAATGGTTTTATGCAGGTTGGGTTTAGTGCTTTAGTTGTTTACTTGATTGCACACTATCTTTTTTCCTTAGAAGAGATTTCTGCTCTCATACTATCTTTAGCATTCTCTTTGTCCTCAACAGCAGTTGTTTTAAGCTACTTAAAGAGTTCAAAAGAGATATACTCCCCTTATGGACAGTACTCTACTGGGATATTGATATTTCAAGATATAGCAGTTATCCCTATCTTGATTTTATTGGGATTTTTAACAAATAATGCGGGAATGCCAATATCTGAGATAATTGCTAATACACTACTAAGTGCTTTTGTTGTTATAGGGCTTCTTTTTATCGTTGGAAAGAGGGTTATGACATGGCTACTACATTTCTCTGCATCTAGCGAAGTTGATGAGTTGTTTATGGGGTCAGTTTTGTTCATAGTTATAAGTGCTTCTTTGTTTGCTTCATATATGGGCTTTACTTACTCTCTTGGTGCTTTTGTTGCTGGTATGATAATCGCAGAAACTAAATACCATCATAAAGTCGAGTCTGATATAGCTCCGTTTAAAGATATACTGCTTGGTACATTTTTTATAATTGTTGGGATGAAGATAGATATAGCTTTTTTTATGCAAAATATCTTTTTAATTATAGCTATCTTCGCACTTGTTTTGGTTTTAAAAAGTTCTATTATCTATATGGTTTTAAAAACAACAACTACACATGCAACATCTCTAAAAACAGCTTTGGCTTTATCGCAAGTGGGGGAGTTTTCTTTTGTGATTTTTGCCATCGCATCTAGTGGAGGGATACTTGATAAAGATTTAACCTCTCTTTTTATACTTATAGTTATATTTTCTATGATGGTAACACCATTTTTTATCTCAAAAATCAACAAAACAGTTAATCGTTTTACTAAAGAGGAGTTTTTTGCACCAGATGTATCAACTTTTGCCACTAGAAAAGACCATGTGATAGTTTGTGGATATAGTGTAGTTGGTAAGTTCGTTGCACTGCATCTAGATGAATTAGATGCACCATATATAGTCATAGATAATTCTCCAAAGCATGTTCAAGAAGCAGTGGACGCTGGGATAGAAGCATATCTTGGAGATATGTCAAAACTCTCAATGTTAGATGCAGTACAAGCTAAAAGTTCTGCCGCAGTTATAGTGACATTAGATAACATCGATAAAAAAAGAGCTATTTGTGAAGCTATTGTAAAATATACAAGAAATATAAACTTAATAGTAAAAGTAAACTCTTTAAAAGATAAACAATCTCTTGATGATTTAGGGATTACTACTATAGTAGATGGAAAAGTTGAGGTTGCTAGAGTTTTAGTTGAGAGGATGATTAGTTGTCAGCTAAACTATAGGTAAACTAGTCTTCTTGCTTTTCTTCTTTTGTTTGAAATGCAGTTGGTTTGATTTTATTTGATAGTTTCATAATAAAGCCACTTATGATAGCTCCAGCTGGTAGTATCCAAACAGATATGATAAAAGCCATTTTACCAATATCTGCGATTTGTTGTCTAGCTTCTTTATAGTTGCCATTTTTGATGTGTTTAGGAATATCTTTTGTTTCTTGATATTCCTGCTTTAACCCAGAGCTAAATTTTTTAGTAAACTCTTTTATCTTTTTTTTCATATATAAGTTTTTACTAGTTTCCTCTTGAACCAGGTTTAATAGCTTCGCTTCCATCTTTACATAATGGACACTCATCTGGTGAGTACATCTCAAAAGTAAAATCAGCTAATGCAAAAAATGGTATATCTTGAGGAAGTTTACAGTTTGGTTTTGTCTGTATATCGCTGTTTTCCCGTTTACAAAAACCACGATTTGCTAGTGCAGCAACACCAACTATCTCTCCGCCTAGTTCTTTAACAACAGCTGCTGCCTCCATAGCACTTCCACCTGTTGTTATGATGTCTTCACACATCAAAACTCTTTCCCCTTTTTTTACTTCAAAGCCACGACGGATATTCATCACACCATCAACTCTCTCTGCAAAGATATAGCGAACATCAAGTGCTTGAGCTAAAGCAAATCCAGCTATAAGACCACCAAGAGCAGGGGCACATACTGTATCTATCTCTAAACCACTCTCTTTTATCTGTTTTGCAAGTGCATCTGCTAAAAGTTTTGCAGTTTTTGGGTCTTCTAAAACTTTTGCAGATTGAAGGTAAAATTGTGAATGATTTCCACTACTAAGTTTAAAATGCCCCTCTAGAAGAGCATCAGCATCCATATATATTTGTTTTACATTCATGGGTTATACTTTTAGTATCTCTTGCTCTTTCTCTTTTAAGATTGAGTCAATTTTTGCTATGTATTTATCAGTAGTTTTTTGTATGTTATCTTGTGCAGATTTAGAATCATCTTGAGTTATCTCTTTATCTTTTTCAAGTTTTTTGATTTTATCGTTTGCATCTCTTCTATCATTTCTTATAGAAACTTTTGCATTTTCACCCATACCTTTCATCTGTTTTACAGACTCTTGTCTTTGCTCAACTGTCATTGCTGGGAAAAATAGTTTGATTTGGTCACCATCATTGTTTGGATTTACTCCAATATTTGCAGCATTTATAGCACTTTCTATATCACCTAAAAGGTTCTTTTCCCAAGGGTTTATAACGATAGTAGTTGCATCTGTAGCTAAAACTGAACCAACTTGGTCAAGTGGTGTTGGAGTTCCATAGTAGTCGATTTTTACATTGTCTAAAACAGCAGTTGTAACTTTACCAGTTCTAAGTGTCTTAAACTCTCTTTGCATATGTTCTATGCTTGATTCCATTTTTGTGTCACATGTGTTATAAATGTCATTTAACATTTGCTTTCCTTGATATTGAAAAATAATTATGTAATTGTAGCAAGAATTTTTTTAAAGGATATAAAAGTATTTAAGAGGCAAAAAGTTTTAGATGTTAAAACAGTTGCAAAAATGCAACTATTTTTTTTCTGAAGGAGCTGCTTTTGAAGGTGCTTCTACAGGTGTAACAGCACTAGGAGCAACTACAGTTGTAGTTTCAGTTATGTTGTCAACTACAGATTCTTGAGCTGTAGCAGAATACATATAACCTAAAGCGATTGTATTTGAAACAAATAAGAAACCTACAAGAAATGTAGCTTTAGCTAAAAAGCTGTTTGGTCCTTTTGCTCCAAAAACTGATTCGTTAGAGCCACTATATGCACCAAGACCGATGCTTGAGCTTTTTTGTAACAATACTGCTATCACTAGTACTACGACTAAAATGATTTGAACAATAAGTAAAAAACTAGTTGTCATTATATATCCTAAGTTTTAAAAGTGGCGAATTATACCTAAAAAAACTTATTATTACAAAATTAGATATAATTTCAAAAAAATACTTGGATATTTATGAAAAATTTTAGATATGTTGTTTTTATTTTAGTAGTTATAATGTTTATATGGCAAATCAACCTTTTTCAAAAAGATAAAAAACTAGAACAATTAGATAAAAAACCAACTGTTATGTTAAGTACATTTTCTCTTTATGATATGGCTAAAAATATAGCTAAAGATACATTTGAAGTTGGAATGATTCTACCATTTGGGGTAGATGCACATAGTTTTGAACCAACACCAAAACTAATGGCAAAGATACTAGATAGTGATTTAGTTGTTTATAGTGGAGCTGGTTTAGAGCCATGGACACACTCTTTTGAGTTTAAATCAAAAGTTATAAATATGAGTAAATTTGTACATTTAATTAAGTCAAAAAAACATCATAAATCTTCTTCACATGAACACCATGGAGCATTAGACCCACACTACTGGTTAGATATACAAAATATGATAGATGCAGTAGGTGTACTAACTAAAGAGTTTATAACACTTTTACCACAAAACAAAGAGTTATATAATAAAAATAAAGATAACTATATAAAGATGTTAAAAAGTTTAGATACGAAGTATAAAGATACACTTAGTGAGTGTAAAAAAGATACTATCATAGTAAATCACAATGCTTTTTCATACTTGAGTAAAAATTATGGTTTTCATGTAGAGGCTCTTAGTGGTTTATCTCCAGATGCACAACCAGATGCTAAAAGTATTATAAACCTTATGCAACATATCAAAGAACACAATGTCTCAACTATCTTTTTTGAGAGTTTTGTTAGTGATAGAGCTATGATGAGTATCTCTAAAGAGGTGGGAGTTAAGCTGGATGTTTTACAACCTATTGGAAATATAACAGCAGATGAAGCAAAACAGAATCTATCTTATGAAAAAATTATGCTTCTAAATTTGGAAAAGATTTCAACTGCTTTGGAATGTAAATGAAGTTTAAAACCCCAATCTTTAGTGTAAAAAACATATCTTTTAATGTTAGAGGTCAAAGTATCTTATCAGATATATCTTTTGATATTTCTACATCTGAATATATCGCTATTATTGGACCAAATGGTGGTGGAAAAACTACACTTATCCGTATCTTGTTAGGGCTTGAAGAACCAACAAGTGGAGAGGTTAAAATCTTTGATACCAAGTTGAAAAATTTTAAAAAATGGCATAAGATAGGTTATGTACCACAAAGAGCAACACTTATAGATGAATCATTTCCAGCAAGTGTACAAGATGTTGTTAATATGGGTAGAACTTCTCAAAGAAAACTATTTTCATTTATGAGTCAAGAAGATAAAAAGTGTGTTTTAGATGCGATGCTTAAGATGGATGTATATGATTTAAAAGATAAGATGGTTGGAACTTTATCTGGTGGGCAAAGACAAAGGGTTATGATAGCTAGGGCATTAGCATCAAAGCCTGAAATCTTGATACTTGATGAACCAAACACAGGTGTTGATATGGCTTCACAAAGAAAGTTTTATGCCCTTTTAAAAGAGTTAAATACCCAAGAAGGTATAACTATAGTTTTTATAACACATGACATAGGTGTTATAGCTGATGATATAGCTAGACTCTTTACCATCAACCAAAAAGCTATCATTTGTAACAATCCAAAAGAGGCTTTAAGTTGTGAAGAGATGAGTGAACTCTATGGTATAGAAGCACATCTACTTCATAACCATAAGCATGAGCATTAAGGATGAAAAATGTTTGAAATATTTTCTTATGATTTTATGCAAAGAGCTTTTTTAGCAGGTATCATCATCGCTATATTAGCATCGATTAGTGGTACTTTTGTGGTTCTTAGACGATACTCTATGATAAGCGAAACTTTAGCACACTCTGCACTTGTTGGTGTTGCTGTTGGTTTGGTTGCAGGATTAAATCCTCTATGGATGGCAGTAGTTGTAGCAGTATTATCTGCATGGCTCATAGAATACCTTAGGGCATATTTTTCTTTGTATTCAGATGCAGTACTTTCCATAATGCTCTCAGGCTCATTAGCTATAGCTGTTATCATAGTGTCTTTAGGTGGTGCATTTAATAACTCCTTGTTTTCATACCTTTTTGGGTCTATCCTCTCTGTTAGTAACGAAGATATAGCTGTTATAAGTTTATTTGGTGTTATATGTTTGGGTTTTTTGCTTATCTTTTCAAAAGAGTTTTATTTTATATCTTATGATGAAGAGGTTGCAAAAACAAGTGGTATAAAAGTAAAGTTATTAAACTTTTTACTTGTTAGTATAGTTGCAGTTGTTATAGCTTTGTCTATCAGAGTTGTTGGTAGTTTACTTATAGGTGCTTTGATGGTTATACCAACTGTAGCCTCTTTACAGTTTAGAAAAGGGTTTATTCATACTCTCTTATTAGCTTTAGTGTTTGCAATTTTGAGTGTGATTGTAGGTATATTTTTATCTTACTACTTTTCTTTACCATCTGGTGCAACTATAGTACTATGTATCTTAATGATTTTTATAATCTCTTTAGTAGTAAATAAACGATGAAAATCAGTTCAGAGTTTTCAAAACATGCTTCTAGTTATGAATCTTATAACATCATTCAAAACAAAGTTATAAAAAGGTTATTAAAAAAAGTAAAAACTAAACCAAAATATATCTTAGACTTAGGTTGTGGTAGTGGAGCATTACATAATGCTATCACTTGGAAATACAAACACTTTACTGGTGTAGATTTTGCCCCAGGTATGTTAGAACTCCATCCAAAAGCACAAAATTGTGAGTGTATATACGGTGATTTTAATGATGAAACACTTTTTGAAAATCTTTTGACATATAGATATGATTATATTTTCTCCGCATCTGCTTTGCAATGGGCACAAGACCTTGATATGGTTTTTAGACATATAAAAAAACTACAAACTCCTATCGCATTAGCTATCTTTAGCTCAAACACATTTAAAACACTAAATGAAACTGCATCATTAACACCGATGTTAAGAAGCGTAGATGAGATAGATGCAGTGCAAAAGAGATATTTTGATGCAAAACTTGAAGTTGTAACATATAAGCTAGAGTTTAACTCAACTAGAGAGATGTTTAGATATATAAAAAATAGTGGGGTGAGTGGTTCAAGAAGAGTTTTAGACTACAAACAAACAAAAAAGCTTATGAAAGAGTATCCCCTTTCATATTTGGAATTTGAGGTTGTTTTTATTCACTCTCACTAAGAACTATCTCTTTTTCTAGGGTATAAAGTTCGTATCTTATATATTTGAAGTTTTCACTATATGCTACATCATGTAGTTTGAAAAGCTCTTCTAATACTCTTGAAGATTCTTGAGCTCTTTTAAAGTTGGCGATGATGATGCTTGTCAAATCACTACGGTTTAGTTCAGTTTTTCTAGTTGGTCGTAAAACATCATTTATACTATCACGATTTTTAAGTAGTTTTGTAGTTTCGTTTATGTGAGCTTTATGTCTAAGAGTTTTAAGTTTTGAAGATAAATTTTTGTCGTTGTTTTTATATCTTACTATATCTTCTACGACACGGATTCCCTCTTTGAGGCGGTTTATATTTGCATCAACCACCCGAAAAAGTTCGGGTGAGAGTGAACTAGTCATCACTACCAAAGATACCAAAAAGTTGAAGTAATGCAGTAAAGATATTTAAAAAATCTAAATACAATGCAATAGCACCATCTATAGGAGTTTCGTAAGCACCTCTAATGATGTTTTGAGTGTCATAGATAACTAGTATGCTAAATAAAAATACAACAGCACCAGAAATCATAACACTTAGCATAGGGTTACCTATGAACATATTTAGGATAGAAAAACCTATGATAACAAATAAAGCAATCATAAGAGGTTTTCCATAACTTGTAAAATCTTTAGTAGTTTTTATAGCATAAAAGCTCATAGCACCAAATACAACAGATGTCATAGCAAATGCATTACCTATGATGATACCACCACCATTCATTCCAAGAGTATAAGCTAGAAGTGGTGCTAAAGTAATTCCTGTCATAAAAACAAAAGCAAACATAACAAGCAAGTTTATCCCTGGTTTGTTTTTAACAAACTGTAGTCCGATTAAAAGACCTATCTCTAAAAAGAATAGAGGCCACATCATACTAGCAATAGTTCCAGCTAATGGAACACCAATATAAGCACCAACTGCACCAGCCATCATAGATGCAGCAAAAAGCTTATATGTTTCTTTTACAAAAGAGATGATTTGTGTATCACTTTTAGATGCACTCTCATAAGCAAAAGAGCTACCTCTTGCATAATCACGATCATATAGTCCCATATTTTTTCCTTATATTATAATATTGTTTGATAAGAATTTTATATATAAAGAGTTAATGTATAGCAACAAGCACAATATAGACACAGACATTTTACATGCACAGATTATAATTATTAGAATATTTTATAGGGAGAGTAAAAAAAGTTATGGCATAACAATTTACAAACAATATCTTATAAAATTTAAGCAATTGTTAAGCAACTTCCCCCTATAATTCCCATCCACAAACGAAGAGACTTA
>JAADDU010000122.1 GCA_013153755.1 Campylobacterota bacterium
TGTAAGCCTCCCCAAAAACTAGACTACTAAAAACAGAATAATTTTGATAAAATAAATCAGGAGCATTCATGCGAAAAAGTAAGTTTAGTGAAAAACAGATTATAGAGATTCTAAAAGAGATAGAAGACGGTGCACCAGTTGTAGAGACACTCAGAGACAAAGGTGTCAGTAAAGACTGATCTGACTACCATTATCAGGATATCAGGAGGATGATAGAATAACTCATAAAAAATCTCATATCAATATAAAGTATAAAAAAGTTATATAAACTATATTACAACAAGTATAACCGTTTAATACAATACTATAACCTACCTTTATATAGTTATTTATTATGTTATCATGTTGTTATAGCTAGATTATTTGACTTAATTAAAAAAACTCAACAAGTATCTTTTGCAAAAACTCTTTAGCACGGTTTGCTTTTTGTATCTTTGTATCAAAAATCTCTTTTGTAGATGGATATTTATCTACATATTCACGATACAAATCACACTTCATATCTATATGTTTGTTAAACTGTTCTATAACATCTAACATATCTTGTTTTGTTGATATAAACCTCATATAGTGCTGAAACATCCTCTCTCTTGTATCCATAACTATATGTTCATCAAGCTCAGCTGCCATCCCTTTTATATCCCATCTTGAAAAGTATATACCACTCTTTACAGGGGGCATAACCTCTGCATAGATAGCACGAACATAGTCTGGATAATCATCAAAAGACTCTTGAGGGGTCTCACAAGAGCCATCATCACAGTTATCAAAAACCTGCTTTTTCATCGCTTCAAATTCAGTTTTAAACTCGTTTAAATCATTTTCATTCATCTTCTAACCCTTTATAAATCTATCAAAAATTATATTTGCAAGTTCATCTTGAGAACTAACATCATTTTTCTCTACAAGATAGCCTATGAGGCTCTCATTATCCCTTATGACAAAATCACACTTGTTATAAACTTGTACTATCTCATCTTTATCATCAAGAAGTTCTAAAACAGCCTCTTGAAACTCTTTATCTATGTAAGCTCCATCCACTTTAGACTTTTTCATATTTGCAACAGTAAAGTAAAAATCATCTTCACGGATATTCATAGGGATAACCATCGCATCTACTCCACTCTCTTTTATAAGTTTATTTATAAGAACAAAAAGTCTGTTTGTACCAGCCTTCTCACCTATAAGCCCATAAAGTTTTGTTTTTTTTGAAATCACATTTTCTTTGTTCATACTATCCCCCATAACTCATTTGCTTCCTCTTCTTCTATGCGACACCTTGTGCATATAACTTCACCGCCACGATATACAAATGGCATACCACACTCATCACACCTTTTTACACTAAACTCTATAAGCATCTCTTTTTTAGGCTCAAAAAGCTCTTTTATGTTAAAAGTTGGTTTTATGGTTAGTGAATCTGGCTCACAAACATCGTGACAACTTGAACACTTTATACAGCTAGACGAATCAAAAGCTATAAAACCACCATATTTATCTGAGCTTAATGCTCCTGTTGGACAGATTCTATAACACATTTGACAGTTTGTACAACTACTTTCATCTATGAGCTTTTGAGATACAAATGATATATGTTTAGACTCTATCACATGAAAAACTTCTGGGACTTTTGCCCTTTTCATAGCCATCTTTAAAAGTTTACGACTATCTGGGATATTTTTTGTTCTTATGTTTTGTATATCATCTTTAGATGCACTATGTTGTTTTAACTCTTCATCTAGGGATTTAACAGTGTTGTTAAACTTCTCTTTTGCATCTAGTGCCTCTTTAACAGAGATTTTAGATAAAAAATCCCTTCTTGAACTCTCTTGAATAGTAGTTTTTAACTCTTTTTGCATATCTTCAAAAGTTATCTTTTTTTCTAGTTG
This sequence comes from Campylobacterota bacterium, assembly GCA_013153755.1. The sequence continues at coordinate 1,890 of JAADDU010000122.1, forward strand.
CATAGCTTGTAGTAAAAAGTTTACCTCATCCACTCTACTCTCTATGATAGGTAGATTTGTTGGAGCGATACTACACTCTTTACAGTAAGATTTATCCATAAAAATATCTTTTGAAGAGAGTAAAGAAAGGCTTAACATCTCCTCAACACTAAGAGCTGCCAAACATGGGATTTTATCCTCTTTACATGAGATATCTGATTTAGCTGATTCTAAAAATGAAAATATAAACTCGATAGCACTAAAATCATCAAGTGTATAAGCACTACTTGGACAAACAGCCAAACATCCACCACAACCAACACAATCATTTGGTACAAAGGAAACAACCTGCTCAGAGATTTTTATAGTCTCAACAGGACAAGCCTCTTGACAAGCTACACACTCTGAAAATTTGTTAGATGTTCTAACACATTTGGCTATATCTAAAGTTAAAAGGCTCATACTCTATAGTTAGCCTTTGAATCTACTATCAACTCATTTAGATACTCATAATCACTCATCATAAACTCTAATGCCAAATCAGCTATATCAAAATACAGAGCCGTTCCAGCTTCACTCTTTACATTTAGTAAAAACATCGGCGCCCACTCTAAAAGATGCTCTTTTAGGAAATCTTTTTGTATCTGAGCTATCGTTGCAGCAGACTCTATGTCATTTGCTTCTAGGGCTTTTTTCTCTGAGTTACACAACATATACATAAACTCAAACTCTATCCCTATATGGTCAACACTAACAGCTCTAGCTTTACCCAAATCTACTCTAAAGTCATGCTCATTAAAAAGTTGCAAAACTGGGTTTTCCCCCGCAGTTTCCATCATTTGGTCTTCTCTAAAGTAAAAAGATTCGTAAGGGGTCATATGAAGCAAAAAGAGGTTAGTAAAATCAACATTTAGATACTGCTCAAGCAAATCTTTTTTAGATAACTCTTTACGACGGTTCCATTTCATATAACTTGGAAAAAAACTCATCATATTTTTATCATTTTGTATTGTTTCTAGTAACTCCTCATCAACTTCACTTATAAGTAATCTTGAGATAAGAGCATAAAAATTTATCCGTGCTTCTTGGGTTGTTAATATATCTTGCATTTTAAAATATGTCCTTGTAAATCTTTGTTTGTAGAGTATATTATCTAAGCACCCCTCAACGGGGGCTTAATATAAAAAACTAAGCGTCTTTAATCTCTACAGCATAAGCTTTGTTAGAGAGTGGAACTGCTGGACGCTTAATATGTTGAGGGCGACGAAGTGTATCCCCAGTCTCAAGTGGACGAGTAAGTTCATCTCTCCATGCCTGATATGTTTTAAAGTTGTTTTCATAGTTTACTGAGATATCGCCTATCTTATCATCTGCACCAGCTTTTTCTATGATAACTTTTTGATGCCATGCATGGTTACCAGCGATAGGGTCAGCATGAGTAGGAGCTACAGCATTTTGCCATGACCCACTTAAACCATCCCACCAGATGTTGTCTAAGTCTTTGTTAAACTCTTTAAACTTCCAGATATCGTGACGAGGGTGAATCCCTTTTGTTGGTTTAAGTGTTCCCACTTTTCCATCCATCTTCATCTCATAAGTTGGAGAACCAACACCCATAACACCAAGTTTATGCTCAAATCCAGGGATACTTACACTATCTACAAGTTTCCAACGACCAGCATGGTGTGAGTTAGCTAAAACACCTGGCATAGTAGCTTCAGTTGGAACTGCCATAGCTATAAAGTAACCAGAATCAAGGTTAGATACAGTATCTGTAATTCTAACTTTAATAGCATCACCCCTTTTTATACCTAAGCGTTTAGCATCTTGTGTATTTATCCATACAGGGTTATGATTTTGAGAAATCTCCATAAGGTGTTTAGAGTTAACTGAACGAGTATGGATGTTGTATGGCAATCTAAATACAGTATTTAGTGCGAACTCATTATCATTTTTCATAAACTTATGATGCACTTGAGATACGATATGTATCATCTTGTCATACTCACCCTCATTTCTAGGGTAGATTGGTATCGCATACTCTGGCCATTTCCACTCTGCAAACCACTCAGAGTAAAACTCTAGTTTTTTACTTAGTGTATGAAAACCAGCATGGAACTTACCATCTATCTCTATACCAATAGAGTGTTTACGACCATCATGTTCTATCCATAATGCACCAAACTCATCTTGTTCAACTTCCTCGCGAGGATATTTTTTACCATGTGCATACACATAGTTATCATCGATTTTAAGTTCCTCTTCTTGAGGTTTATATACATCTTTTTCCTCAGTCCAAGCACCATGAACACTCATATACTCATAAACAGGGAACTCTGCATCTGGGTACATTTTTTTAGCTGTATCAAAAAGTTTTGGAAGCAGACTCATAGCCGCATCAAACCACTCAGGAACAGTTACCGCGCGAGATGGGTCTTTTTTACTAGCCCAATGCTCTCTTACACCGAGTTTTCCATCTTTATCGATATGGTGAACCATGATATTTGGCCAAAATTCACTCTCTTCCCAAACTTCACCAAGACCAAACTTCATATGAGCTTCAAGTGTAGCACGAGTTGGATCTTTTGGTTTCCATCCCATTCTCTCAGCTGCCACACGGATAACCGCTTGACGGAACTCTATGCGTTTTTCAGGTTTAGATGGAGTTGATTGTTGGTCATTTCTCTCACCTGCAAGTCCTGTTGGTAAGATATAATCACAATACCAGTTAGTCTCACTCCAAGTTGGAGAAAGGTTAAATGTAAGCTCAACTTTACTCTCATCTTTAAGTAGCTCTATCCATCTAAAACCATCTGGATTTATCCAAACAGGGTTATACATACGAGGGAACCAAACAGAGAGTTTTGTAGGGATATTAAGCCCTTTTTTCTTCCACTTTTCTTGCCAAGCAGTATCCATAAGTAAGTGAGGCATAAGCATACTCATCTCATAAGAAGATAAAGGGTACTCAGGTGGCCATGCTATCTCATTCCACACATCAACTTTTTTAGGTCTTTTACCTGAAACTGTTGATTTTTCACCTTTACCAGCTACTGAAATCTCGTGCCAATGGTGAAATGAAGTTCCACCAATATCTCCACGAAGAGCACCACGAAGAGCTAGAGTTAAGAAACCTGCACGAGCTATCATCCAACCACCACGGTGGGCAATAGGACCTGAACGCCATAGATATGTAGCGATTTTACTACCTGCATCTATATACATATCAAAAAGTTCATCTAGTTTATCTTCATAACCCTCGATTTTACACTCTTTTGTTACAAACTCTTTAGTGTAAGGTGCATAAATTTCTCTCATCATCTCTATAAATGACTCATAAGAATCATCTTTTGGAAGCTCTTTGATGTAACCATAACCAATCATCTTCTCTTGATACGCTTTATCAGCCATCAAACGATCCCAGTTTATCCAGTTTTTAACAAACTCATGGTCAACTAAATCATCCCCATTTTTATCTTTTTCATGTAAAACACGGTTAGCCAGATAAAGATAAAGTGCTGTTTCAGTTCCCGGCCATACTGGCAACCAAAGATCTGCAATACCAGCAGAGTTTGACAAGCGAGGGTCAAGAACAACCATTTTTGCACCCCTCTTACGAGCATCAGATATAAGACCAGCTGATTGTTGGAAATAATGCCCTGCATCTGCTGCATGAGATGACTGTAAAAATACCAACTTAGCATTTGCCCAATCTGGAGAGTTTCTATCATCATTTGCCCACTGTATAGTACCTTGTCTAGCACCTGCTGAACAGATATTTGTATGAGAATCGTAACCATCACAACCCATAGAGTGTGGAACACGGTGTCCAAAACCATTTTCATTTGGACGACCAACATGGTATATCATAGATTTACGACTAAGCTCATCGCCAGTAGCTAGAGTGTCATGCATCTTTTTACCTATAGTGGTCATAGCCTCATCCCAAGTGGTACGAATCCACTTACCATCTCCCCTTTTAGAACCTGGAGCTCTTTTTAGAGGGAAAGGGATTCTATCTGGGTCATACATTTGTGATAATGTTGCATAACCTTTAGCACAGTTACGACCACGAGAACCATCATGAAGAGGGTTACCCATATATTTTCTAACAGTCATAGACTTTTTATCTACCCATGCAGTAAGACCACAACCAGCTTCACAGTTTGAACAAACTGTTGGAACTATAGTATAGTCATTTACTTTGATACCATCAGGATTTGATTTACTCTCTACACCGTTTCTCTCTATACCACCGCGTTTCCAATCAGCTCCATCTAGCTCTTGATAATCATTCCACTCCTCTACATCAGGATAAAATGAAAGTGAATCAGGAGTATTTGTAAACTTAGATGTCTCCATAGACTCAGCAATAGCATTTGTCTCAAATACACCCTTTGCAATAGCCACACCAGCAACACTAAATGCAGCACCTTTTAAAAATGTTCTTCTACTTTGTAAATACATAATTATATATCTCCTTTCCCACTAAAGCTTTGCCTGTTGGCAAGAATAAAAATTTCATTTTTAAATCTCCCTTCTAACTAAGTGGTAATAACTGTGGAATAACTAGCCAAACATGTTTAACTACCCATAAACCAACAATCGCTAAAATAGATGCAAGGCTTAACACTGCATTGCTACCACTTACTCTTGCAAGAACTACCAATAACATAGGTAAGATATACGCTACCCATTGCCCTATCCAAAACATAGATGCATATTCGCCATCACCTTTTATGTATCCTAAAACTGCCGCTACCTCTTCTGCCTTCATAGCACCAAAGATATACTCTGACATATAGATGATAAATGCCATCAATGCACTAAGACCTAAGATAGAGCCAAAAAATCTAGTCGTTTCATAACTAAGCTTATCTCTACCAAGTAAAATGATAGTTGCTGAACCACTAAGTGTTGCTGCTAAAATCATCTGAACTGCTTCTGTTGGCATTTGCCATAACTCTCTTGCAGTTGCTTCTGCCATGATACCTGCTGTATAGAGTGTAACTGGGATAGCAAGAAGTGTTACCCAAAAGAGAACTCTATCAAAAAGGTCTGTTTTTTTAAGAACTAACATAGCTGCTATCATCAAAGACTCTAACCCAACAAATATAGTTGCCATCCAAGCACCAACTGTGATAGCTGAAGTCCAATGAGAGTAGAAAAATATATGCCACATTCTTAGAGGTTGATGTAAATCAGCTAAAGTAAAGAGTAAAAATATATTCATCATCACAAACGAAGTTATAATTACAGGTGTTCTTAAACCTTTCATCTCTTTTGGATTTTTCTTTAAAAGTAAAAATAGCATAAAGATAAGACCAGTACCTATACTTTTTGCCCACATATTCATAGTAACATACCAGCCCCAAAAAACTTCTGGTAGTGCCACATCCAAAGTTACTACAGCATTAGTTGCTGCTAAAGTTTCATGTACCATTAGTGATGCCCTCCTAGTGGAAGATGTGTTATGTTGTTAAATAGGTTGTAACCTTCCTCTCTTTTTGAAGCAAGAGGATTAAGATTTACATTACCACCACCAACATAAAAATGATGAGGATCAGTTCCCTTCTCAGGTTTACGAACACTAACATTACCTTGATGTTGTTGCATATATTTAGATATATTTGACATTGGATCATCCAAGTCACCAAAGATATTTGCCTCAACAGGACAAGCGACAACACAAGCTGGCATCATTGATGATGCTATACGATGCGCACAAAAAGTACACTTATCTGCTGTTTGTGTTTGGGGATCTATATAGATTGCTCCATACGGACAAGCCATAACACAACCTGCACAACCGATACAACGCTCTTTATCTATATTTACTATACCATTTTCGATGTAGTGTAAAGCACTTACAGGACAAATCCTCTCACAAGGAGCATTTTCACAATGATTACAACGAAGAGGTGTAAAAGTTCTTTTAGTTTCTGGGAAAGTTCCCACATCTACATATTTGACACGAAGTCTCCATGTACTAAGTGGAACTTCATTCTCCACTTTACATGCGATCTCACAACCTTTACATCCCATACAAAGATGTAAATCAACTAGGAAACCTAATTGCATATATTCTCCTTTTAGTCTTTTTTGAGTTGGTTAATTAAGATTTATAACCATGACTAATACAGTTGAAAAGTAGCCCTTATACTCGTAAAATAGGGCTTCTTCACTAAGAAGATAGTACCTTAGAAAACTTAAAGTTATTATAAAAAAGTGATATTTTTTTGATATTTTTTAAATTGTGGGAATATTTGAAAAAGTTATAACTTAAAAAATAATTAATATAAATTAAAGTTATAATTTTCCAAATAATTAAGATAAGTTTATTTTATATCCAACTCCAAAAATATTTTTTATACTATCTTTTGGAAGTTTTTTTCTTAAATTTTTGATGATTGTTTTGAGTGCATCTATCTTATAGCTATCATATCCCCAAATATTTTCTATAATATCATTATAAGTATATACAAGATTTATATTTGAAAACAACAGTTTTAATATCTCTCTTTCTTTATTCGTTAGCATTAAGATTTTAGTATCAGATCTTAATTCTATATTTTCAACATCCCAACTATAACCATCTTTTAATATTATGATTTTTTTTGATTTTATCTCAAAAGATGACAACTCTTTTATCACTAAAAGTAGAGCTTCTTTTAACTCACCTCTGCTTACAGGTTTTACAAGATATTTTGTTAGTTTTAATTCTGTAGCTCTTAAAAGTGTCTCTATATCAGTGTTAGCTGTTAACATGATGATTTTTGTTGTATAGTCATGCTCTCTGATTTTTTTAACCAAATCTATACCATTTAATTTTGGTAAGTTTATATCTACAAGCATGATTTTTGGTCTTTTTTCTTTATATACTTCGTATGCTTTTTCACCATCAGCTACTTGATATATATTTTTAAAGTATTTTTCTAAAAATTTTACATAGTTTTCTCTAATGGCATCTTCATCTTCAACATATAATATATCGTATTCTTTATCTTCACTTAACATATTAGGTACCCTTATTAGATTTCTTGTATAAGATAGATAAAAGTATATCTGTATAAACATATTTTTAGCTTATCTATAATTAAAAAGTAAATGAGTAAATAGTATAATTACCTTATGAAACAAATAATACTAAGCTTACTAATCATCGTTTTAGCAGGTTGTCAAAGCTCTTCTTCAACAGATAGAGTGACTATGTTAAATTCACATAAACAAACTTACCATTCTAACATTAATACAAATTCTACTACTAATAGAGTAGCAGATAGAAAACAAGAGATGCAAAATAAACTAGAATTATCTAGAATAGATGCACAAGCTAAGATAGAGATAGAAAAGATAAAGTCTCAAAGTCAGCTTGAACTAGCAAAAGTTAATGCCTCTACAACAAGAGATATAGCTAAAACAGATTCTTCTACAAAAGTTAAAATTTCTAAGATAGATGCAACAACTAAAAAAGATGATGTAACAATAAGACTTTATACTACTATAGCTGCAGTTGTTATAGCTCTTTTTGCATTATTTCTTTTTTACCTAAATAGTAAAAGAAACAGAGAGTTACAAAACAAGATGCATAAGGAAGAGCTAGAACAAGAAAGACTACTAAAAGAGAGAGAACTTGAAGAGCAAAGGCTACATAAAATGTTGGATCTTGTTGGTGGTGGAAAACTCTCTTCAGACATGGAAAAAGAGATAGTATTTTCTTTAACACAACCAAAAAAAGAGCAAACACTTATAGAGTCTAAATAGTAATTTTGATATAATTTGTTTAAATCTAAAACAAATTATATTTTAAGGAAATTTATGAAAACTCATACTCTTTTGATGCCACTTGATATGCATCTACACCTTCGAGATGCAGTGATGTTAGAAACTGTTGCTCCATTAACTGCTTACAGTTTTAGTGGTGCTATCGTTATGCCAAATCTTGTTCCACCTGTTGATTCATTAGATGCAGTGCTTGAGTATAAAAAAAGAGTTATGTCTGCTGTTCCAAATGACTACTTTGAACCATATATGACACTTTTTTATAAAAATTATGATAAAGCTTTTTTAGAGAGTGTTGTGGATGAGGTAACTTCTATAAAATTATATCCTGCAGGGATTACAACAAACTCTGAGGGTGGTGTATCATCATTTGATATAGAGGAGATGCGTGAGACTTTAAATGCGATGGCTGAACTTGGTATTCCTCTTTGTGTTCATGGCGAGAGTGATGGGTTTGTAATGGATAGAGAAGCTGAATTTATGAGTGTTTATGAACTTTTAGCATCAAACTTTCCAAACCTTAAAATCATTATGGAGCATATCACAACAAAAGAAGCAGTTGAGATGCTAGATAAGTATGAAAATCTTTATGCAACTATAACTGTTCATCATCTACTTTTAACACTTGATGATGTTATAGGTGGGATGATGATGCCTCATCATTTTTGTAAACCTATTGCAAAGCGCCCAGAGGATTTAGATGCACTGCTTAGTGTCGCCTTAGAAGCTCACCCTAAAGTTATGTTTGGCTCAGATTCTGCACCACACCCACAAGATAAAAAAGAGAGTTGTGGTTGTGCTGCTGGTGTATTTACTGCTCCTATAGCACTTCAACTTTTATGTGAAATCTTTGAACAGTATGATAAACTAGATAATCTTCAAGCATTTGTAAGTGACAATGCTCAAAATATTTATGGAATTTGTCCAGAGTTTAAAGAGGTAACTTTAGAAAAAAGAACTTTTGTTGTACCTCAAAAATATGGTTCTGTTGTACCAATGTATGCAGGACAAGCTATAAACTGGGCTATAGAGAGTGTTGAGTAAGATACTACTTTTAGAAGATGACCCCCTTTTTGGGGAGAGTCTTGTTGATTTGCTCGAAGATAGTGGCTTTGAAGTTACTTATGTTTTAAATGGGCAAGATGCACTAGATGCAGTGTTTAATAAAAAATTTGATATTTATCTTTTAGATATAAATGTTCCTCTCATAGATGGTGTTTCACTCTTAAAAGAGCTAAGAGATGCAAACGATATAACACCAACCATTTTTTTAACATCCCATAAAGATAAAGAGATGCTTCATAAAGGTTTTTTAAGTGGTGCAGATGATTATATAACAAAACCATTTGATACTGATGAGCTTATATGGCGTATAAATGCACTTTTAAAAAGGGTGTCAAAAACAAAATTTGAATGTATAAATCAACTTTGTCATGATGAGATTCATAAGTCTATATCTTATAAAAATAAAGAGCTAGAATTATCAAAAAAAGAGTATATACTTTTGTTATTACTTATGAAACATGTTAATAAAACTGTCCCAAAAGAACTTATTATGGATGGGTTATGGAGTTTATCAGAATCAGGAAGTGATGGGGCTGTTAGAGTGTATATCAACCGTATAAAACAGCTTATACCAGAGTTTAAGATAGAAAATATTCGTGGTGTAGGTTATAAGCTTGTTTCATAATTTACGCTTAAATATCTTTATATATTACTTTTTAACAGTTGTTGCTTTTTTGAGTTTAACGTACTATTTTTTAGTATTTATTCAGATACAAAGTATCATGGTTTTTGCTTTTATAATGCTTATGTTTACTGCTGTTAGTGCTTTTATGATTTCAAAATTAGCTATAGACCCACTAGAAGAGTATATGCTAAACCTTCAAAATCTATCAAAAGAAACTCTACATGAACTAAATCTTCCCATCAGTACTATTGTGACAAATATAAGTATGTTAAAGAAAAAGACTCAAGATGAAAAAGATTTAAAACGCTTACAAAGAGTGCAAAGTGCTTGTGATATGTTACAAAAAAGGTATGATGAATTAGACTATATGATAAAAAAACAAACTGCACAGGAGTTAAAAGAGAGATTTGAT
>JAADDU010000159.1 GCA_013153755.1 Campylobacterota bacterium
TTATCTTTTTTTAGAGTAACTACCTGAGCTACAATCTCCCCTGCACTCAAATCTCTAGTAAAACCACCCTTTGCTGTTAGACAAAATGCACACCCCACTTTACACCCTACTTGAGTTGAAACACAAATAGTATATTTTGCCTCTTGTATAACCTCTCCAGCATCATCATACTGTGTATCTTTCATCTTTAGCCAAACAGCTTCCATAGTTTTTCCATCTTGCATCTGTAAAAGATACTTTATCGTTCCATCAGAGGAGACCTCTTTATTTACTATTTTTAGGGGGTTTAGTAGATATTTCTGAGCTAGTTCCTCTTTTAAAGCTTTTGGAATATTTTTCATATCTTCAAAATCTTGTACATACTGATGGTATAACCAGCCGTATATCTGTTTGGCACGAAATGATGGTTTAACTATGTTTTGTAGCTCTTTTAGGGTAAAATCCATTAGTGATGGTTTTATGTTATTCATCTTTTTGTTAGCTCCTTAACCCTGTTTTTTACATGTTGTGTTAGTAGTTCTTTTGCTTTATTATGATTCTTTAAAAAATCATTATGAGCCTCTTTGTTAGTGTAGTTTGTTATACAAAAAACACCACCTGCTGGTATGTTAAACTCCTGAGCTACTTTTAAAACAGAAAAAAATTCCATATTTTCTATCTCAACTCCAAACTTTAAAAAGTTTTTTGTAAGTTCATCATTGGTTGAGATGTAGTTAGATGAATTTACTATAACATCTTTTATATTTTTGTCTTTGTTAGTAGATATAACATTATCAAGGGGTGTGTATGCATCTGAATTTAAAAATGCTAACTCAATGTTAGATGCAGTTTTAGATTCTACTATGTCAAAAATATGGTGTTTTCCATAACTTCCAGCAGTTCCAACAAAAAGTAAAAACTCTGGTTTGTCAAAAAGACAAAGTCTAGTTAGATTTATACTTGACTCTATAAGTCCTACACCCATAGGTGTCGCAAAATCAAATGTTTCGTTGTTCCCAGCACATATAATCATAATCTAACTGCTATACCATTCTCATCTAAATAGTGTTTCAAGTCCATTATATCTATCTCTTTATAGTGAAATATACTAGCAGCAAGTGCTGCGTCTGCTCCACAATCAAAAGCTTCTTTGATGTGTTGCATAGTCCCTGCCCCACCACTGGCTATGACAGGAACATTTACAGCTTTAGATATTTGTTCAGTTATATTTAACTCAAAACCAGCTTTAGTGCCATCTGCATCCATAGATGTTAAAAGTATCTCACCACTTCCTCTACTTACTACTTCCTTTGCCCATTCTAGAGCATCTATACCTGTATCTACTCTTCCACCATTAAGATAAACATTGTAGCTATCTCCTGTTTTTTTAACATCTATAGCAGTAACAATGCATTGGGAACCAAATCTTTTAGCACCCTCATCTATAAGCTCTGGTCTTTTTATAGCAGCAGAATTTACACTTACTTTGTCACAACCAACATTTAGAAGTTTATATATGTCTTCAAGTTTTCGTATCCCACCACCAACTGTAAGTGGTATAAAAACTTCACGAGCAACTTGAGCAACTATATCTACTATGGTGTCACGATTGTCACTAGATGCAGTGATATCTAAAAAGGTTATCTCATCTGCACCCTCTTCGTTGTATCTTTTAGCAACTTCTACAGGATCACCTGCATCTCTAAGCCCTACAAAGTTAACACCTTTAACCACCCTACCATCTTTAACATCAAGACACGGGATAATTCTTTTTGCAAAATATTCCATAAAACAAATACCTTCATTTATAATAATGACATTATACTCTTTTTATCTTAGTGTTTGGTTGCGATGTTTCATGTGAAACATAAAGGATTTTGAAATTTATATGTTTTATTAACTTATTATAAGCAAACTTATTATAGACTCATGCCATGAATAAAAATAGCGTTGTAGCTAAGAAGAAATTTGGACAAAATTTTTTAAAAGATGAAACAGTCTTAAGAAAAATCGTCGAAGCGATGCCCAAAAACGACAATAAGCTCGTAGAAATTGGACCTGGCTTAGGTGATTTAACTAAATATTTAGTAGATGTCAAAAGTGTAGAAGCTTTTGAGGTCGATACCGATTTGTGTAAACTGTTACAAGATACATTTAAAAAAGAGATTGATACCAAGCGACTACATATAAATTGTGGTGATGTTTTGAACGCTTGGCAGAGTTCTTTAGTTGATGAGCCGTATGATTTGGTGGCAAACCTACCCTATTATATAGCAACAAATATCATCCTAAAAGCACTCGCTGATCCGATGTGTAAAAATATACTTGTAATGGTACAACTTGAAGTAGCAGAAAAATTTTGTGCTAGTGAGGGTGAAAAAGTATTTGGAGCTTTGAGTATCATAACTCAAAGTATAGCAACAACCCATATTGTTGTAAAAGTTCCTCCAACTGCATTTGAACCACCACCCAAGATAGACTCTGCTGTTTTTCTTATACAAAAAAGTACTGATAGAAATGACAAGGATTTTGAGGACTTGCTTAGAGTTGCATTTAAGCAACCCAGAAAAACCCTTATGAAAAATCTATCAGTAAATTTTGATAAGAGAGAACTTCAAAAAGCTTTTGACGAGCTTACACTTATCCACACTATTCGACCTCATCAGCTTAGCACCAAAGACTATCACCAACTCTATAAAAAAATTAAAAGGAGTTTGGATGGCAGAAGAGAAACAAGAGAGTAGGGAAACTACTCCTCAAACAGACCGTAAACCAAATGCTAAAAAACCATATAATAATAATCGTAAACCAAACAATCAAAATAGAAATAAAAGTAGAGGTCGTCATAGAAGACCCCCTACTCCAGTTGATGAAAACTTAAAATCATTTGTACAAAAAAATCAAGAAGCTCATAAACAAAGACTAAACCCTCACTATAAACTAGATTTAAATTCAAAATCTAAAATACGAATAACACCACTTGGTGGACTTGGTGAGATTGGTGGAAATATTACTGTTTTTGAAACAGAAAAAGAAGCTATCTTGGTCGATGTTGGTATGAGTTTTCCTGATGAAGATATGCATGGTGTAGATATACTTGTACCTGATTTTTCATATATTCGTCAAATCAAAAATAAGATAAAAGCAGTAATCATAACTCATGCCCACGAAGATCATATAGGTGCTATGCCCTATCTCTTTAAAGAGATGCAATTTCCTATATATGCTTCACCTCTACCTCTTGCTATGATAGGCAATAAATTTGATGAACACCATATAAAAGAGTTTAGAAGATATTTTAATCCTATTATGAAAAGAGAGATCTATGAGATAGGAGAAGACTTTAAAATAGAGTGGATGCATATGACTCACTCTATTTTAGACAGTTCATCTTTAGCAATTACTACAGATGCAGGTACTATCATCCATACTGGAGATTTCAAGATAGATCATACACCTGTTGATGGTTATACTGCAGATTTACACAGACTTGCTTACTACGGGGATAAAGGTGTTTTATGTCTTTTAAGTGACTCTACAAACTCTTATAACCCACTTCCAACTCCATCAGAGTTAAGTGTAGCTCCTGCACTAGACAGAGTGTTTGCAAAAGCTGAGGGTAGGGTGATACTATCTACATTTAGCTCAAACATACATCGTGTTTTTCAAGCTATACAGTATGGCATAAAATATGGTCGTAAAATTTGTGTTATAGGTCGTTCAATGGAGCGTAATATCGAGATAGCAATGCAATATGACTATATAAGACTTCCAAAAAGCGCTTTTGTTGAGCCTGAACAAATTTCTCATATGAGTGATAAAGATGTACTTATAGTTACAACTGGTTCTCAAGGGGAACCTAGTTCAGCTCTTTTTAGAATGAGTATAGGCGAACATAGACATGTTAAAATCAAACCAACAGACCTTATAGTTCTATCTTCTCGTGCGATTCCTGGTAATGAGGGAAGTATTTCTGGTATGTTAAATCATCTTCAAAGAGCAGGTGCTAAAGTTGCTTCTGAAAAAGATATACATGTATCAGGTCACGCATCCATAGAGGAGCAAAAACTTATGCTTCGTCTTACAAACCCTAAGTTTTTCTTACCTGTTCATGGTGAATATAACCATGTTGTAAGACACAAAGAAACTGGTATGATGTGTGGAGTGCCTGAGAGAAATATAATGATTATGAATGATGGTGATCAGATAGAGATAGCACCAAAATATATGCGTAAAGTAAAAACAGTTAAAACTGGTAAAACATATATAGACAATCAAAACAACCATCAAATAGAAGATGATATAGTTCTTGATAGACAAAAACTTGCATCTGATGGTATCGTTATGCTTGTAGCACAGGTAGATGCTCAACACAGTAAGATGATTATGAAACCAAAAGTTACAACATTTGGTATAGTTGCAGACAAACAAGATAAAGCTTTTGCAAAAGAGATGGAAGATATACTTGAAAACTTTTTACTGCATCTAAGAGATGGTCTTATAGAAAACCCTAGAGCATTGGAAAATGATTTAAGACAAATCATAAGAAAACATATCTACAGAAAGATGAAAAAATATCCTCTTATCGTTCCCCATGTTCTTATCTCTTAGTGTTTAACCTAACCCTTTGAGAGTGTGTTATGGCTACGGCCATAGCATCTGATATATCTAGTGGCTTTATCTCTTTTTTTATCCCCAGAAGCCTCTTAACCATAAATGCCACTTGCTCTTTAGAAGCTTTTGCTTTACCTGTTAGTGCTTTTTTGACTTGTAATGCTGTATATTCATGAAATTGACCATGTTCTTGAAGAAGTTTTAACATAATAGCACCACGAAATTGGGCTAGTTTTATGGTTGTTGCAGGGTTATGAGCATAAAAAATATCTTCCATAGCAACTTCATCTATATGATGCTTCTCAAATACAAGCTCCAAACCCTCAACCATTTGAGGGATTTGAAACTGTAAATTTTCTGCTTTCATTTTTATGAGTCCAGCTTCTACTAAAGATATCTTTGAATTTACCAAAGAGATTACGGCATAACCCATATTTCTAGTTCCTGGGTCTATGCCAAGTATTAACACAAAGATTTTACTCTAATATTTAAAAATCAACTATTAGGTTGACTGTAAATGTTTCATCTGTATATTCTTTATCGCTTGGGGGATTGTTTACATAATCTATCTGATAACTTGCACCAACAGAGAACATATCTGAAATTTTACTAAATATAGCAGATTTTGCACAAACAAAATAAACATCAGCATCTTCAAAACTTCCTCTATAGCTTACCTCTTGAGTAAATTTTAGATTTTCTAGTATTTGCCATCCATATAAGGCTTTTGCTCTATAACCTGTATAATCATTAGTAGATAAAGTTGAATCTTCTGGTTTATCTACAGAATAAAGAACATTTAGATCAAAATCTAACTCATGCTTAGATGTTTTTATAGCTTTATATTGTATGCCAGGACCAGTATAAGCTTGATAATCAAATCCAGAGAACTTATCTCTTTTGTATCCTACTAAATAAGTCACAGCGAACCTGTCTGTAAATGAATAATAATATTGTAACTCTGTTTTAAATTTATTTTTAGTTGTTTTATCTGCATCTGAAGCATACTGTCCATCAAGTAAATAAGTTAGTTTATGCTTAGCAAACAGTTTTTCCATTTTTAAATTTACATTAAAAGTATCTGTTTTTGTATTTCCATCTGTTTTAATATAACCTAATTCTATATGCGTTTTTAAACTCTCATCTACCGGTGGTGGAGGTAGCTTAGATTGTAACTTTTTTACTTTTGTATCTAATGCAGATATCTCTGCTTTTGCTTTTGCTATATCATCTTGTACCTGCTTTTGTTCTTGTGTAAGTTCTGCTGATAACAACAATGATGCACTAGCTAACACACTTAAAACTATCTTTTTCAATGTTTTTCCTTGTTTTTTTTTGAAATGATACTATATTTACTAAGATTGAGTCAAATTTATACTACAATTTGCAATGGCAAAAAAAAATAAAAGAAACACTAAAATCAACCAAAGAATTAGAAAGTATTTTGATGATGATCCATTCGATGTAGGAGTACAGAGAGTTGATTCTCAAACTTTAAGTGAACTTTTTAGCACACTTGGCATCTATGATATTGAACACAATAAAGAAATTCTTTTAAAAGTTGCAAGAATGTTATGGAGTGAAGCAGATGGAGATATACGCTCAGAAATTTTAAATTTTTTTACAAGACAAAACCACATATATAAATCTGACAAACCAAAAGAAATCAACATAGATAGAGAAGATAAAATAGAGTCATTTATAAAAGAGTTGGATGCCTCACCAAAAGAGGCTATCTTACTTAGAAGTGCTTTTTTACAAACAAGAGCTAAAAAAATAACCATAGCTAAAATGGAATCTAAACTAAAATATATAAGATATGAATTAAAAAGAGAACGTTTACAAAAAAAGCTTAATGGTATTTTTGACACAAATAATTCACTAGAATTTAATGCTTCCATACACTACTTTATCTATGCTCAAAGTTTTTATAAAATAATCACACTAAATACTAAAGATTATGATGATGAGTTTATACAAAACGAAGATGATGAGTGCATCATAAATAAGATAGAAGAAGATAAACTAGCAACTATAAAAAACAAACAAAAAGAGGTAGATGAGTTTATAAAAAATCTACCTGATGAGCATATGTATCTAACACAAAAAGAAATACTTAAAGCTCTCCGTTCATCTCCTCCAAAATCGAAGCTAAAATACCCACAATTAAAAGAAAATATATTGGAGTCCATCATCTCTACTAAACTAGATGTTGTTGAACTTGAACTACATGAAGAGGAACTTTTACTAAAGATAAAAGAGAGATTAATTCTACCTTTTTCAAATATATTACATGAGTATATTTTAGAGATACATATAGAACTAAATTCTTTTCTTGAGGATATTTGGAATTCAAATGAACTTGATTTTAGTGAAGTTTTAGAAAATGCAAAAAAAGAGCAAGAGGGATTTTTTTTAGCAGAGCTTCTCAATATCGCTCAAGAGTGCAACAACTATGCTTTAGTACTGCATCTAAGCAAAGAAGATTTATATCATAGACTTTATGATGTACTTTTAGAGAGATTAGACAGCTCATTAAATATTACACCAAAAATTTCAAGAAAAACATTGAGAGCTTTTGTTAGAAATACTCACAATGAAATAGCAAAAAAACAAAGAGAAACACTTTTAGCTAGAACTATACGGGACTTTAAAAACTTATTTCCTATGGCTAGAAATATGCGACGAAAATTAACACTACATATAGGTCCTACAAATAGTGGTAAAACATATAGTGCTATGAAGAGGCTAGAGCAGGGCGATACTGGTTACTACTTAGCACCACTAAGACTTTTAGCACTAGAGGGGTATGAAAATCTAAAAACTAAAGGGATAGAATCCTCTCTCATAACGGGTGAGGAACAACTACTAAATGATGATGCTACACATATAAGCTCTACTATTGAGATGCTTAACTTTGATGTTGATGTTGATGTCTGTGTTATAGATGAAGTACAGATGATAGATGATAGAGATAGAGGCTGGGCTTGGGCAAATGCTATCATAGGAGCACCTGCAAAAGAGATTATCATGACTGGTTCACCAAACTCAAAAGATGCCATAATAGCACTAGCAGAGTATCTAAATGAAGAACTAGAGATAATCGAGTTTGAGAGAAAAAACCCATTAACTATTTTAGATACTATAACACAACCAAAAGATGTGGAAGAAGCTACTGCTATCATAGCTTTTAGCAGAAAAGATGTTTTAAGACTAAAACATGAATTTTCCCGTGACTTTAGTATTAGTGTTGTATATGGAAACTTATCTCCAGAAGTTAGAAGGGAAGAAGCTAGACGCTTTAGAGAAAAAGAAACACAAATACTTATAGCTACAGATGCTATAGCTATGGGGATGAATCTACCTATAAAAACCATACTATTTAGTAAAGCACAAAAGTTTGATGGCATAAGTCAAAGGGATTTGTTGGTATCTGAAGTTTTACAAATCTCTGGTCGTGCAGGTAGATATGGTAAACATGAAGAGGGTTTTGTAGGAGCATTAAACAAAGATGCTCTAAAGGTTGTAAAAAAGAACTTCTATAAAGAAGCAAAAGAGATTAAGATACCATTTAAAGTTATGGCAAATCTAGAACATATAAAATTAGTGGCAAATATACTCGAAGAGAACTCACTTCATACTATACTAAAGTTTTTTGTTGATAACATGGAATTTAATGGTCCTTTTCGTGCTTCTAGTCTAGATGATATGCTAGAAGCTTCAAAGATAGTAGATACTTATGACTTAGATATAGCTACAAAGTATCACTTATCTTGTGCACCTTTAACTTTAAAATCTCCATATATTATATCGGCTTATGAAAGATATATGGATGCACTAGAAAAAAAGATACCAGTAAGATATATAGCTCCAAATCTAGTAGGTAGATATGCATTAACAAGTGATGAACTACTCCGTGCAGAAGATATGGTAAAAGAGATATCTTTATACCTTTGGTTAAGCTATAAGTTTGATGAGTATTTTATAGATGAAGCTCTCGCTCGTCAAACAAGAGGGGTACTTAACAAGTATATAGAAGAGTCTTTACAGCAAAGTCAATTTATTCAAAAATGTAAAATTTGTCAAAGACCATTACCCTTAAACTCAAAGTACAAGATTTGTCAATCTTGTTTTAAGAAAAATTATACAGGTAAAAGTTTTAGAAGAACAAGAGATTCTAGAAACTCAAGATGATGATTAAAAATCATCATCAAAAGATAAAGAGCCTTTAGAATAGTTTGTTACAGTACCTTCAAAAAAGTTTGTTTTTTGGTCATTAAATTTTGCAAAATCATCTACCCATTTTATAGGGTTTTCAACATTATATAATTTTTCAAATCCAACTGAAGCCAGTCTATCATCTGCAAGAAATTTTATATATTGTTCCACGATATCATCAGTTAAACCTAAAATTTGACCCTGAGTTATATACTTACCCCAATCACTTTCAAGTTTTACTGCTTCTTCAAACATATCTATAACTTCTTCTTTAAGTTTTTCAGTAAAAAGGTCTGGTCTCTCTTTTCTAAGTGTATTTATAAGATTTTGAAAAAGTATAAGATGTGTTACTTCATCTCTTTGAATAAACCTAATCATCTGTGCAGACCCAAGCATCTTTCCACTTCTAGCTAATGTATAAATGTATGTAAAACCACTATAAAAGTAAATTCCCTCTAGTATCTGATTTGCAAAACACGCTTTTACAAAGTTATGCTCTGTTGGATTTGATGCAAGCTCTTGATAAACTCCAGCTATAGCGTCATTTTTACCTTTTAACATCATATCTCTACGCCAAAGTTCATAAATCTCTTCACTATTTGTTGAGATACTATCTACCATAACAGCGTAAGACTGAGAGTGCAAAGCTTCTTCAAAACTTTGACGAACAAGTATAAGATTTATCTCAGGAGCAGTAACATAAGGGTTTACATTATCTATAAGATTATTTGTTTGTAGTGAATCCATAAAAATTAACTGAGAAAGAGCCTTGTCATAAGCAGTTTTTTCTGCATCTGTTAAGTTTTTATAATCATTCACATCTCTTGTCATATCTACTTCTTTTGGGAACCAAGTGTTATTTAACATCACTTCCCATAAGTTATATGCCCATTGATATTTGATATTATTTAATTCAAAAATACCTGTTGGATCTCCACCGAAGACTTTTCTGTTATTTACATCTTCTGTTGATTCTGGATTGTATATCTGTTTTCTGTTCATTGGATACTCCAAATTTTTAATAAGTCCACCATTATAGCCAGCTCAATATTTTGTTTTTATAAATTTGGTAATATTTCATTATGAATAAAAAATTTAACCCACCATTTTTACTAAAAAACAGACATATACAAACTATATATTCATCATTATTTAAAAAAGTAAAAAAGCATAATTTTTATGTTGAGAGATTTACGCTTAGTGATGGAGATTTTATAGAATGTCACTGGTATAACAAAAAAGAGCAGGGGAATAACAAACCTGTAGTTTTGTTATTTCATGGTTTAGCTGGTTCATATAAATCACCATATATACAAAGTACAATGAAAACACTTCACAACAATGGTTTTGATAGTGTAGTAGTACATTTTCGTGGTTGTTCAGGTGTATCAAATATAAAACCTATCTCTTACCATAGTGGTAAGACAGATGATGCAAAAGAGTACTTAGATGCAATACAAAAACGATTTTTAGGTATTAAGCTCTATGCTATAGGTTACTCACTAGGTGCAAATATGCTTTTAAAGCTTCTAGGAGAGTTAAAAGAAGCTTCCCCTATAACTAAGGCTGTCTCGATCTCTTGTCCCTTTGTGCTAGATATATGTGCATCTAAAATGGATAAAGGCTTTTCAAAATTTTATAGATATATATTATTAAAAGATTTAAAAAAAGAGTTAGAAAAAAAATGCACCCTTTATGATATGCAATCACTTATAAATTTAAAAAAAGATGATGTTGCAAAATTATCTTCCTTTTGGGAATTTGATGAGGTATATACTGCTCCTGTTCATGGTTTTAAATCTGCAAAAGATTATTATGCTAGATGCAGTGCTAGGGGATTTTTAAAAGATATAACAACTAAAACACTTATTATAAACTCTTTAGATGATCCTTTTATGACACCTGATGTTTTACCAAAAACAGAAGAAATAGCAAAAAATACAGAACTTGAACTACTCACACATGGTGGACATGTTGGTTTTATACAAGGAAGTTTATTTAAAGCAGAATATTGGCTAGATAAAAGAGTTTTAGATTATTTTACTTATGTTTCATAAAAAGTTTATCTGCATTTAGCTCATGCTTGATAAACCACTCTTTTAGTATTTTAAACAAGTCATAGGTATTTTTGGTATTTGAAGTTGAGAGATTAATTTTAAAAGCATTAAAAATATCTATAAACTCTTGATGTTTTTTGATATGCGTTTGTATGTTAGCATAAGACATCTCTCTCATATAAAGCTCTTCAGCTTTAAAATGAATATCTATATACATCTCTAAAAGTTCAAAATATATCTCAACTTCATTATTTTGTTTTAAGTTATTATTTTTTAGCTCTTTATAAAGCTTATTTAGTATATTTGCAATAATCATATGATGTATATCAAAAGCATAATGACCTATAGAGTACTTTTTAGTCCAAACTATATATCTCTCTTTTGATTCTGGTTGGTTTATAGCTTTTATAAACCTAACAAGTTTGTTTATCTCTAATGGTTTAGAATAGTAATAACCTTGAATCTCATCACAACCAGCTTCATATAACCATTTAACCTGATTTACATCTTCAACACCCTTAGCTACTATCTTCAAGTCTAGTTTTTTTGCTAAGTAGATAATCGACTCTATAATCTTTTGTGTCTTTTCTTCTTGCAAGATATTATCTACAAATACTTTACCAATCTTTATACAATCTATTGGGAAATCTTTTAAATATAAAAGTGGTGCACAACCAGTTCCAAAATTATCTATAGATAGTTTAAAACCCATATTTTTTAACTTTTTCATTTTAAAAAGGGTGTCATCTGTATTTTTTATTAGAGTTGATTCTATCAGACCTATCTCAAATTGAGATAAAAAATCAGTGGTAAAATTAAAAATATTGGTTAAGTTTTCTAAAA